>JBDTPR010000120.1:0-12931 GCA_039932635.1 Candidatus Solibacter sp. | reverse complement strand
CGCGTCCCCTTCGGCTTCGTCACCAACCTATTCGGCTTCCATCGCAATCACTACGACCGCATGGCTCATTTCAGCGTTGGGTTCTACGCCTATGCCATCGCGGAAGCGCTGGTCATGACCAAAGCCGTTCGCAGTCGCGTCGTCCTCTTTCTCTTCCCAATCTTCGCCATCGCCTTCGTGGCCATGTCCTACGAAATCATCGAGTGGCTCTACGCCGCGTCCAGCACGGGCGCCTCCGGAGCCGAATTTCTCGGTTCGCAAGGCGACCCCTGGGACGCCCAGGAAGACATGCTGGCCGATACCTTGGGCGGCATCGTAGCAACCATCGCTTTCTTTCTTGCCACCAAACCCAAGCCGCCGGCATAGGGTCCGCTACCGCCCGTTTTTGGCGCTGCCCAAGCCGCCTTCTCTATAATGGAAGTTGCTCATCGCCATCTCCGCCACCTTCACCGCCGAAGCCATTCAGCCCGGGCTCGCCTTCTGGCTCCGCGAACTGTCGCTCACCGCCGACGTCCGTTTCGCCGCCTATCAACAGGTCTTCCAGGAACTCCTCGACCCCAACGGTCTCTTCGCCACCAATAAAGCCGGCATCAATGTCGTCCTGGTACGCCCCGACGATTGGTCCCCCACCCGGCCCGCCGAATTCCTGGCCGCCGTCCGCGCCGCCAATACCAGCGTTCCTCTGATCGTCGTACTCTGCCCCGGCGTGACAGCCATTCCTGCCGAAATTCAGAGCAGCCTCGCCGCCCTCCCCTCGGTCTACCTCCTCACCCACTCCGAAATCGCCGCCCTCTACCCCGTCGCCGACCTCCACGATCCCGACGGCAACCAGCTCGGCCACGTGCCCTACACACCGCTCTACTTCGTCGTCCTGGCCACCGCCATCGTCCGCAAGATTCACGCCATCATCGCTCCGCCCTTCAAAGCCATCGCCCTCGACTGTGACGACACCCTTTGGGCCGGCATCTGCGGCGAGGATGGTCCCGAAGGCGTGGTTCTCGACGCCCCCCGCCGCGCGCTCCAGAACTTCATGGCCGACCGCCGCCGCGACGGCATGCTTCTCACCCTCTGCAGCAAGAACAACACCGAGGACGTCGCCGCCACCTTTCGCGCCCATCCCGAATTCCCCCTCACGCCCACCGACTTCGCCGCCCAGCGCGTCAATTGGGACGACAAGGCCAGCAACCTCGCCTCTCTCGCCGACGAACTCGATATCGCCCTCGACACCTTCATCCTCGTGGACGACAATCCCAAGGAAGTTCAGGAAGTCCAGGCCGGCGCACCTCAGGCCCTCGCCCTGGCCCTTCCCCGCGCCTCCGAAATCCCCGATTTCCTGGCCCACATCTGGGCCTTCGACCGCGCCCGCGTCACCGAAGAAGACCGCCGCCGCGGCGAACTCTACGCCCAGCGCGCCGAACGCACCCGCGCCGCCCGGGCTTCCACCAATCTCACCGATTTCATCGCCTCGCTCGAACTCGAAGTCGCCATCGCGCCCCTGCAAGCCGCCCAGACCGACCGCGTCGCGCAACTTACCCAGCGCACCAACCAGATGAACGTCACCTGCATCCGCCGCAGCGCCGCCGAAATTCAGCGCCTCGCCGCCGAGTGCCTCACCGTTCACGTCACCGATCGCTTCGGCAGCTACGGCCTTACCGGCGCCATTCTCTTCAATGTGGAATCGGACCGCCTCACGGTTGATACCTTCCTCCTGAGTTGCCGTGCCCTGGGCCGCGGCGTCGAGCACCGCATGGTCGCCCGGCTCGGCGAAATCGCCCTCGAGCGCGGACTCGCCTCCGTGCAGATCCCTTTCGTCTCCGGCCAGCGCAACCAGCCCGCCCTGCTCTTTCTGGAATCGCTCGGAGGCGTCCACGAAGGCGGCGTATTCAGGCTCCCCTCTGCTGCTGCAGCCGCCATTCACTACCGCCCCGCTAGCGCCGCGCCAGCCGCCGCTTCCCACGACACCGAAACCCAGCCTGCCACCAAGGTCCCCCCGCGCGTGCCCTACGCCCGGATCGCTACCGAGCTGCGCACGCCCGAGCAGATCTTCGCCGCCATGCGCCTCGCGTCCTACCGCCGCGCTCCCCAGCGCCCCATCGATGCGCCGCGCACCGCGCTCGAACGCGACCTCGTCGGCCTGTGGGCCGAACTGCTCAACGTCGAAGCCGTGGGTATTCACGAGAACTTCTTCGAACTCGGCGGACACTCCCTGCTCGCCGTTCAACTGCTCTCCCGCGTCCGCCAGTTGTACGGCGTGGACCTCTCGCTGGAGGTGGTCTACTCTGGTGAGTTCATGGTGGCGGAACTGGCGAAGGCAATCGAGCTCAAGGAAATCGAACAGGCGGGCGGCGACTATCACGAGCTCATCGAAGAGCTCGAAGGCCTAAGCGATGAAGAGGTGCGCGCGCTCCTCGCCGAAGAGCAGGACGCTCCGTAGGCGCGGGCGAACCGGCATGCGTATCCTGCTCACCGCCAACGCCAGCTACGTGCCCCCACGGGGCGGCGCCACGCGTAGCAACCTTATCTGGCTCGACCACATAGCCAACGCCGGACACCAGTGCCGAATTGTCGCCGGAGCCAGCGGCGAGGGCGCCGAGCTGCGCTTCCACTCCTCTATCGCCGTTTTCAATGTGGAAGATCCGGCGCGCCGCATCCAAGTCCTCCGCCAGCAAATCCGCGAGTTCCAGCCCGATTGGGTCCTCGTCTCCAGCGAAGACCTCGGCCATGGACTCCTGCGCGAAGCCCAGCACTCCGCCCATGGCCGCGTCGTCTACCTCGCCCACACCCCCCAATTCTTCCCCTTCGGCCACGCCAGCTGGAATCCCAATCGAGAGGCCGCCGCCATGGTCGCCGAAGCGGCGGGTGTGGTCGCCATCGGTCATCACATGGCAGCCTACATCGAGCGCGCACTCGGACGCTCCGCCGCCGTTATCCACCCGCCCATCTATGGGGAGGGTCCGTTTGCCGATTACGGCAATTTCGAGAGCGGCCTCGTCACCATGATCAATCCCTGCGCGGTCAAAGGCCTCACCATTTTTCTGGAAACCGCCGCGCGGCTCCCGGAAGTGGAGTTCGCGGTCGTGCCGGGTTGGGGCACCACCAGCGACGATCGCCGTGCCCTGCAACGCCTGCCCAACATCCACATCCTCCCCAACGCGCCCAACATCGACGACGTTCTCGCCCGCTCCCGCATTCTCCTCATGCCCTCGCTCTGGTACGAAGGCTTCGGTCTGATCGTGATGGAAGCGATGCTCCGCGGCATCCCCGTAGTTGCCAGCGATTCGGGAGGCCTGGTAGAGGCCAAGCACGGCACGAACTACATTATCCCGGTCAAGACTATTCAAGCCTACGAAGCCATCTTCGATGAGCACGCTATGCCGCGGCCGGTCGTCCCCAACAACGATCCACGGCCGTGGGTAGATGCCGTTCGCACGCTGCTCTCGAATCGAGAAGCCTACCAATCCGAAGCTCATTCATCCCGGGCAGCGGCCAACCGCTTCACGCATTCCCTGGACGCAGCCGACATGGAACGTTACCTGTCCACGCTCCATCGCCGGCCCGACGCAGCCCCCGCCCACGCCACCATCGAGAGCCTCTCGCCGGAGAAACGCGCTCTTCTCCTGGAGCGCCTCCGCAAGCGAAAATCAGGAGCCTCCTAGTGGCTACCTTTTGCAGTCCGAGCCCGCATCAGAGCCGCGCCCGTGAGGGAGCGGTGGGTTTGCCGTGCTCCCGTCCTTGTGGGGCAGACTTCAGTCTGCGCACCGACTTTAGTCGGTGCCGGGGCGAGCATTGCGCGCCTCTCCCCCCGACAGTCGAGGCACTGATAGGCGCGCGAAGCTCCATCTGCGTCAAGCGAAGCGAGGCGCAAACATGCGCATCCTCCTAGCCCAAAACTCGCAATACTACCCGGCCCACGGAGGAGGTGACAAATCCAATCGCCTCCTCCTCGAAGCGCTAGCCGCGAGAGGCCACGAGGCACGAGTAGTGGCGCGAATCCCCAGTTTTGGCCCCTCCCAAGAATCCGCCTACCTCGCCACCCTCAAGGAACGCGGCATCACCACACAAGCTGGCGAAGGTACCGTGACCTTCACCCGCCAAGGTGTCCGGGCCCGCATCGTCACGCAGGCCAATCTCCGCGCCACCCTCATCGCCGAAATCGAAGCCTTCGCGCCCGACATCATCCTGGCCTCCACCGACGATCCCGCCCAACTCCTCCTCGAACCCGCCCTGCGATCTTCCGCCCGCGTCATCTACCTCGCGCGAGCTACCCTCGCCGTACCCTTCGGCCCCGACTGCGCCTTCCCCAGCGAGGCCAAGACCGCCCGCATCCGCGCCTGCGACGCCGTCGTCGGCGTCAGCCAGTATGTCGCCGGTTACATTCGCCGCTACGCCGGCATCCCCGCCGTCCACGTCCCCATCTCACTCATGGAGCCCGAGGAGTGGCCCGTCCTCACCAATCTCGACAGCCCGTACGTCGCCTTCGTCAATCCCTGCGCCGTAAAAGGCATCGCCATTTTCCTGGGCCTCGCCGACGCCTTCCCCCAACTCCATTTCGCCGCCGTCCCCACCTGGGGCACCAACCAGGAAGATATTGCCGCCCTGCGCGCACGCCCCAACGTCACCCTCCTCGACCCGGTGGACGACATCAACCTCCTCCTCGCTCGGACCCGCGTGCTCCTCGTCCCCAGCCTCTGGGCCGAAGCCCGCTCGCGCATCGTCCTCGAATCGCTCCTCCGCGGAGTCCCCGTCATGGCCGCCAATGTCGGCGGCATTCCCGAAGCCATGATGGGCGTCCCGTACCTTCTCCCGGTCAACCCCATCGAGCACTACGAGACTCGCCTTGACGAGCAGATGGTCCCTATCGCCCAAGTCCCCACCCAGGACCTCGGCCCCTGGCTCGATGCCCTGGCGCGCCTCACCACCGACCACGGCCATTACAGCGACATCGCCGCTCAATCCCGCCGCGCTGCCCTCGATTACGCGCGTGAACTCCACGCCGGACACTTCGAGAAACTCCTCCACGGCGGCAAGCAGCGCCGGGAGGCGGCACCTGCGCTCCCCGCAAAACCCGCCTTCGAAACCCTCTCGCCGGACAAACGCAAACTCCTCGCCCTGCGCCTCCGCAAGCAAGCCACCCCCGCCTCCTGGTTCCCCAACGCCGACGCAGCGCCCGGCCCGCGCCTATTCTGCTTCCCCCACGCCGGAGGCGGAACCCGGCAGCCCTACAACCTTGGTGCGTGGACCGCCGTCCTCGTACGCCTCCCCGGCCGCGAATCCCGCCTCGCCGAAGCCCCCTTCGAACGCATGGCCCCGCTCGTAGCCGCGCTCGCCGACAACCTCGAGCCCTACACCGATCGCCCGTTCGCTTTCTTCGGGCACAGCATGGGAGCCGTGGTCGCCTTCGAACTGGCCCGCGAGCTGCGCCGGCGCGGGCGTGCGCTACCCGCCGTGCTGATCGCCTCCGGCGCCCGCGCCCCGCAATTCCGCCGCCATCACGTACCTCCGCCGCCTCCCACGCGCGAGTCACTCATCCAAGAACTGCGCCGCCTCGGCAGCATGCCCCCGGAAGTCCTCGACGATCCCGCCCTCCTCCGCTCCATCTTGCCCGCGCTCGAAGCCGACGTGGTCCTCTACCGCAATTACATCTATCGTGAGGACGCCCCGCTCGCCATCCCCATCCGGGCCTACGGAGGGCTCGCCGACGCTAACATCACTCGCACACACCTCGACGCCTGGGCCGAACAAACCACCGAAACCTTCGCCGTCCGCATCTTCCCTGGAGGCCATTTCTACCTGACCGCGGAAGTCGAGGCCCTAACCCAATCTCTAAAATCCGACCTGCCCAATGTCGAATAGCATAGAAATTTGGAGAGTACGCCTGGACCGCGTCACATCGCTGGCCCCGACACCAAACGAGACTGAACACGCCGCGCGCCTCGCCCTTCCCATCCTCCGCCGCCGATACCTGCGAGCCCACGCCGCACTGCGCGATATCCTGCAAAGGCACACCGACGCCCCACTTGTGTTCTCCCAGCATGAAAAGGGTAAACCGTACCTGGCGAGCGACCCCACGCTACACTTCAGTCTCACCCACTCCCGTGACCTCGCCCTGATCGCTGTCACGCGAGCCTGCCCCGTCGGGATTGATGTCGAGCGTCTACGCCCGATGACGGACATCGTCGCCATAGCGCAGCGCTACTTCCCAGGCGGAACCCCACCTCCCGCAACCGCCCGCGAGTTCTTCCGCCAATGGACGCAGTTCGAAGCCCTCTTGAAAGCCCAGGGCACGGGCCTCTTCGGCATCACCGAATTCCCCGGCGAATGGACCGTCTCCCCGATAGACGCCGGCCCCCGCTACGCCGCCGCCGTGGCCTGCGAAGGTCCACCGCGCCCCATTCGTCTGGTTCTCTGGCGCTGATCTCCCACCCGGGCATCCGCCTCGCCGAATTCAATCATTCCGGCCGCGGAGTGTTGATCGGCGGAGTGTACTTCAGCGCTGGCATGCCAGCCGCCGGCAGCGTGAAACGAAACGTCGCGCCCGTTCCCGGTTCCGATTCCGCCCAGATCCGGCCCCCCTGCGCCTGGACGATTCGCCGGCAAATCGCCAGTCCGACCCCTGTCCCCGGATACTCCGCCGCCGTGTGCAACCTCTTGAATGGCGCAAAAATCGTCGCCGCGTAAGCCGGATCGAAACCAATGCCGTCATCGCAGATGGAGATCACCCACTCTTCTCCTTTTTGTTCGGCGCTGATATGCACGTTCGGCGACTGGTCCGGCCGCCGGTATTTCAAAGCGTTTCCCACCAGGTTCTGAAACAACCTCACCATCTGTCCCCGATCCACCGCCAGCGTCGGTAGCGGGTCGTGAGTCACGCTACCGCCGCTCTCTTTGATGGCTTGCTCCAACTGGGAAAGCGCCGCTTCCAAATCCTCGTCAAGCGCCGCCGAGGATGGGCGCTCCACTTCGGTGGTAAGCCGGGCATATTCCAACAGATCCTGTACCAGCGAACTCATGCGCTCTGACGCGCCCTGCAGGAACTTCAGGAACTGGTCGGCCTCCCCATCCAGCTTGCCCTGGTACCTTCGGTTCAGTAACTCGGAGTATGTATGTATGGTTCTCAGCGGCTCCTGCAAATCGTGACTCGCAACGTACGCGAATTGCTCCAATGCCGAATTGGATTCCGTGAGCGAATCCTGCAATTGCTTGCGTGCGGTCTCGTCGCTCAGAATTTTCGTAAAACCGGTCAGTTCGCCCTGCGTATCCCGCACACAATTCATATAGCCATTAGCGAAGAGTTCCGTCCCGTCCTTACGCCGGTGCCATCGAATATCGGTCGCGCTCCCCGATTCCTGCGCCCGCCTCATCTCCGCTTCGCAGACGTCCACCGCCTGCTCCGCCGGCGTGAAAATAATTGACGCGTGCTGTCCGATCCATTCCTCCTCGCCGTACCCGAAGAGTTGTTCCACGCCGGCATTCCACGTCGTGAGAATTCCCTGCGGATTGATCGTGAACATCGCGTAACCGCGCAGTTCACGGACCTGAATCCGGTACAGCTCTGCCAATTCCATGGGTATCATCCTCGCTGTCCAAATTCGTCGCTGAGCCAAAAGTGAGGGTGAGGGAGTCTCGGGAATTTGCCCTTCCGGAGCACACAGCGATCCTCTCAATTCCTAAGTATACTTCGTGCCGCCCTGCTCCGCCGGCTCACCGCAATCACCAATCCCGCCACACCCTGCAAGTCTGTTAGCCTGTCGTCATCATGAAAATCGTCGTCCTCGACGCCTACTGCCTCAACCCCGGCGATCTCTCCTGGGATGCCCTCCGACAACTCGGGGACGTCACGCTCTACGACCGAACTCCCGCCTCCGAAGCCGCCGCCCGCGCCGCCGGCGCCACTGCCATCTTCATCAATAAGACCCCGCTCCCCGCCACCACCCTCGCAGCCCTCCCCGATCTCAAATACATCGGCGTCCTCGCCACTGGGTACAACGTCGTGGACGTCGCCGCCGCACGGGGGCAGGGAATTACCGTCACCAACATTCCCACCTACGGCACCGCCTCCGTGGCCCAATTCGTCTTCGCCCTCCTCCTCGAAATGTGCCACAACGTGAAGCTCCACTCCGACGCTTCCCGCGCCGGAGAGTGGACCCGCAACGCCGATTGGAGCTTCTGGAAATCGCCGCTCATCGAACTCGCCGGAAAGACCATGGGCATCGTCGGCTTCGGCCGCATCGGGCGCGCCGCCGGCCGCATCGCCGACGCTTTCGGCATGAAGGTCATCGCCAACGACACCTATCAGGGCGACCCGCCCGCCTACCCCGATTTCCGCTTCGCCCCTCTCGAGGACCTCCTCCGCGAATCCGACGTCGTCTCCCTCCACTCGCCGCTCTTTCCCGAAACCCAGGGCATGATCAACGGGCGAACTCTCGCGCTCATGAAGCCCTCCGCCCTCCTCATCAACACCTCCCGCGGACCCCTCGTCGTCGATCAGGATCTCGCCGATGCCCTCAACGCCGGCCGGCTCGCCGGTGCTGCCGTCGACGTCCTCTCCGCCGAGCCTCCCGCCGAATCCAATCCGCTGCTCTCCGCGCGTAACTGCCTGGTCACCCCGCACATCGCCTGGGCCACCCGGGAGGCCCGCGCCCGCCTGATGGATCTGGCCATCGGAAACATTTCAGGCTGGATCAGCGGAAATCCAGTGAATGTGATAAAGTAGCCTTCGAATAGCGTTAAAGGAAACTATGGATCGACGAAATTTCTTCATGACCACCGCGGCCGCGGCAGCCGCCACCTCCACTGTTTTTGGCAGCCCCAGCGATACCATCCGGGTTGCGACCATCGGCCTGCGCGGCCGTGGTAAGGACCACATCAAGGAGATCACCGGCCAGCCCAACGTGGAACTGGTGGCCCTCTGCGATATCGACCAGAAGGTATTGGATGCGTCGGCTGCCAACGTCGAAAAGATCACGCAAAAAAAGCCGGCGATCTACACCGATTACCGCAAGCTCCTGGAAGACAAATCCATCGACGCCATCTCCATCGCCACGCCCAACCACTGGCACACGCTGATGACTATCGACGCCTGCCGCGCCGGCAAGGACGTCTACGTCGAAAAGCCGTGCTCGCATAATATCTTCGAGGCGAAGCAGATCGTCGCTGCCGCTCGCAAGTACAACCGGATGGTGCAGCAGGGCAGCCAGAGCCGCTCTTCCGTCGCCCTGCAGGACGGCGTCCAGAAGATGCGCGATGGCCTCATCGGCGATCTCTACCTCTCGCGCGGTCTCTGCTACAAGTGGCGCGACACCATCGGCACCAAGGCTGTCAGTGATCCGCCGTCCTATGTAGACTATGACCTCTGGCAGGGTCCCGCTCAAAAGGTCCCCTTCAAGGAGAATCGGTTCCACTACAATTGGCACTGGTATTGGGCCTACGGCAACGGCGATCTTGGCAACCAGGGTATCCATGAAGTCGACATTGCCCGCTGGGGCCTCGGCGTCAAGTTCCCCACCAAGGCCTCGGCCATCGGCGGCAAGTTCATGTTCGATGACGACCAGGAGACCCCCAACACTCTCAACTGCGCCTTCGAGTTCAACGAGAACAACAAGAAGCAGATGTTGGAATTCGAAGTCCGCCACTGGATGAGCAATCACGAAGCCGGCATCGCCGAAGGCGGCAAGGATTCCAACACCATCGGCAACATCTTCTACGGCTCCAAGGGCTACCTCGCCATCGCCGGTTACAACAAGTACTCCACCTTCCTCGGCCGCGAAGGCACGCCCGGGCCCACCATGTCCAAGGGCGGCAGCCACTTCGCCAACTTCTTCGAAGCCGTGCGCAATCGCAAGCAGGAACACCTCACCGCCGAAATCGAAGAGGGCGCCGCGTCCACCGTGCTGGTCCACCTGGCCAACATCTCCTACCGCGTCGGCCGCACCGTTCATTTCGACCCCAAGACCATGATGATCACAGGCGACAAAGAAGCCGCAGCCATGATGACGAGAGACTACCGCAAGCCCTTCGTAGTCCCCGAAAAGGTGTAAGGCTGCCCTCCCTGCCGGTCCACCGTGTACATCCCAAGGCGGCAAGCGAAAGCGAGCCGCCTTTCCGACATTCTGTGTTACAACCAAATTGATCCTATGCCATTAACCCGCCGTGCTCTTCTGGCCGCCCCGTTCTTCGTCCGCAATCTCATCTCCGCGCCTCCCAGTGAACAATTCCGGCTCGGCGCCTTCGGCGCCGGCGGCATGGCGTTCGTCACCTTCGACGTTTTCCTGCGCCACCCCAAGGTCAAACTCATCTGCGTCGCGGAAGTCGATTCCGCCAAGTTGGACCAGCAAAAGGTGCGCGCTCCCGAAGCTCGGGTCTACCCGGACTGGCGCCGCATGCTCGACAAAGAGCACAAGAACCTCGACGCCGTCTGTGTCGGCACGCCAGACCACATGCATGCCCCCATGGCCATGGCCTCCATGCACCGCGGCCTGCCCGTCTACCAGCAGAAACCCATGGCCCACAGCGTCCACGAAGTCCACATGCTGACCGCCATGGCGCGCAAGAAGAATCTGGTCACGCAGATGGGCATTCAGATTCATTCCTCGCGTGAGTACAAGACCGCCATCCAACTGGTGCAGGACGGCGCCATCGGCAAGGTCAAGGAGGTGCACTCCTTCAGCGAGAAGAAGTGGGGCGATTCCGACCTCCTCCCCAAACGCACTGATCCCGTTCCCTCCACTCTCAATTGGGACCACTGGATCGGCGTCGCGCAGCCGCGCCCCTTCATCAGCGACGTCTACCATCCGCTGAACTGGCGCAAGCGGATCGATTTCGGCACCGCGACCTTCGGCGATATGGGCTGCCACATCCTCGACCCCGTCTTTGGCGCGCTCAAACTCCCCGCGCCGATCTCCGTGCGGTCGGAAGGCGCCGCGCCCAACGGTGAAAGCTGGGCGCTCCATTCTGAAATTCACTACGTTTTCCCCGGCACCCCGTATACCGAGGAGAAGACGGTGCCCATCACCTGGTACGACGGCGAAGCCCGCCCGCCGCAGGAAGTCCAGGCACTGCTCGGCACGCGCAAGACTCCGGGACAGGGCTCCATCTTCGTCGGCACCAAGGGAGCAATGCTGCTGCCGCACATCGCCATGCCGGTGCTCCTCCCGGAAGCTGACTTTAAGGATTTTGTGATGCCGGTCCACGAAACCAATAACCACTATCACCAGTTCGTGGAAGCCGTAATGGGCAACGGCAAGACCACCACCAGCTTCGATTACTCCGGGCCGCTGACCGAAGCCGTCCTCCTGGGACCGCTCTCGACGCGCTTCCCAAAGACCACGCTCAACTGGGACTCGGAGAAGCTGAACTTCACCAACCACGCGGAAGCCAATCAATACGTCCGCAACAAATACCGCAAAGGCTGGTCCGTAAAAGGCTTGTAGGGCGATCGATGTGGGGCAGGCTGGCAGCCTGCGGCGGGTTGTCAACCCGCCCCTGCAGATTGGCCATTTGCAACCTGTGGGGCAGCCAAGCTGGCTGCATCCGCCTTTCTAGGCGGATAGGCGAGCAGAACTCGCCCCCGCCCCCTGCACCTTCTACTGCGGAGCCGCGGGCAGCTTGGCGAGATTCTCCTTCGCCTCCGCCAGCGAAGGGTCCGTACGCAGCGCACGCTGGAAATCGGCTCGCGCCGCCTCCGTCTGTCCCAACGCCTGCAGGGCAACCCCGCGATTATTCATCTTCCGCGCATCCGTGGGAGACAGGGCCAGGGCGCGTCCGAACTCCTCGAGCGCGCCGTCCGGCTGTCCCTCGCTCATCAGAATCTTCCCAATCTCGGTGGCGATCTCCGGCTCGTTCGGAGCCTGCAATCGCGCCTTGGAAAGTAGCTCCAAGCCCTTGGCCGCCGGCAGCGCCCGCGCCAGTTGGAGTTTCGGCCGCAGCTTGCCGGGAGCGCGTTCCACCGCTTCGCTCCATAGCCGCTGCTCGCTCATCCAAACCAGAGTCCGCGAAACACTGACCGCCACTAGTATCAGGCCAATCAGAGGCATGATCTGCGGCGCACGCAGCCGAGCCTCCAGATGCGTCAGCACCATCGCGGCCAGCACCGCGAAGGCGAACATCGGGAGATACATGCGGCGATCGGCGGCCAGATCGGCGGCCGGAAAGATCGACGAACTCGGCAACAGCAGAATCAGCCCGCCGATCCACCAGGCGGCGAACGTGCGCCGACTTCGCAGCAAGCAGATGGTGACGGCCGCCAACAGCCCCCAGCAGGCGAGTCCAATCCAGGGAGCGACAGAAATCTCCGCGTCCACTGTGAAACCGTACGGCACAACAAAGAGCTGCGCGTAACGGCATATGGCCACGCCCTGCGCCACCAGATAGGTGAGCGGAGAAATCCCGGCCTGCACGCCGGCTGGCGCACCGGGAATCACCGAGGTCGCCCATATCACTCTCGCTCCGGCGGCCAGCGCCAAAACAAACATCGCCGACAGTGCCGCCTTCGAACGCCGTACTTCCGGCAGGCCGCCACTCCACGTCAGCCAGACCAGGAGCAACGGGAACGCGGCGCATTCCTCCTTGGCCAGCAACCCCAGCGCGAAGCAGGCGAGAGCAATCCACGGGCGGCCTTCCAGCCACATCCACAATGCGGCGAAGCAGCACGCCGCCGCCAGCACGATACTGCGCGCCCAGACATAGTTGACCGCCTCGGCCTGCAGCGGGTGCACCGCGAAGATCACGGCCGCGAGCAGCGCCACGCGCTCCGGCAGCAGGCGGCGCAGGCACTCCCATGCCAACAGCACGGCCGCCAGATGAAAGACCAGATTGAACAGGTGATAGCCGAGCGGGTCGCCTTCGCCGAGTAGTCGGTTCACCCAAAACGTGAAATAGGTGAGCGGCCGCGTCTGCAACGGAGCCCACACCTCCAGCCATCCTCGGCCGGATT
>JBDTPR010000119.1:0-12963 GCA_039932635.1 Candidatus Solibacter sp. | reverse complement strand
TGACGGCCGGCGCGATGGCTGGCCTGCTGCTCGCGATTTCCGCGGTCCGCCCGCTGGTCGACCTGTTGCCAGACGGCGTAGATCCGTGGGATCCGCGCATGTTCGCCGCCGCCCCAATCGCCCCGATCGTGTCCGGTCTCCTCGGCGCAGCAATCCCCGCACGTCTCGCAGCCAAGGTTGATTGCGTCGCCGCGCTCCGCGAGGAGTGAACGGTCAATCAGCCAGCCGGGAGTGATTCCAACGACCCCAACTGATCACTCCCAATTCCGGTTGCGGCGCATCAGCCAGCATGGACAACAGCTCGATCAGGTTCCCATCGGGATCCCGGAAATATAGCGACGCGGCGGGCATCCACGCAAGGACTACCGGTTCGTTGGCCGGCTCCCCGTCGAAATCGAGTGGAACTGCCTGAGTTGCGCGGAGGCGCGCGGGTGCGTCGAGCAGATCCTTAAGATCCACTCGGAACGCGAGGTGTAGGCTTAGCCTCTGCGGACCCGTGCCAACTTCCCACAGGCCCAGCATCGAGTTGCCACGCCCGCCAATCCAGTAGAAAGCCACTCGCCGTTCCGTGAACACTGCCGCGAGTTCCAATCCCAGAGTGTTCCCGAAAAAGGCCATCGAGCGCTCCAGGTTCGTGACAGTCAAATGACTTTCGAAAAGATCTCGCACCGGAATCATAGTGCCCCCTTGGTCTCGGGACCGATCACGAACCTGGCCAACTCGTCCAGGTCGTGGCCCATTGCATCCGCCCGGAAGCCCAGTTCTTCCACAGGCTGCTTCATTCGATTGACCCAGAATGTGGGGAATCCAAATGCCTTTGCACCGGCAGCATCCCAGCCGGCGAAGGCGCCAAACACGATCTCGTCGCGCCTCAGGTTCAGCGCATCCACCGCCATATGATACGCGCGCGGATCGGGCTTAAACGCACGCACCTTGTCGGTACTCAGGTGCGGCTCAAACAGGCCCTGCAAGCCGCAACTCCGCACGGCCGATGTCAGCATCACCTCGGTGAAGTTCGAAAGAAACACGAGGCGGAGGCCAGCGGTCTTAAGGCGCTGCAAGGCGGCGAGCGCATCGGGCCACGGCTTGAACTCCCAGAAGCATCGAAGCAGCCGGTGCCGCTTTTCGATGGAGAGGTCAAGTGACAGGGCGTTCGCCGTATACGCCAGGGAGTCCTCCGTGATCTGTCGAAAGTCCACGTAGGTCCTGCTGGTTGTCCGCAGCCATGTATATTCAAACTGGCGGGTGCGCCATAAATCGGCAAGCAGCGCTCCTTTGCCCGGAAAGACCTCTTCCGCGCGGCTGGTGATCGGCCGCGGATCCAAGGTCGTAAAGGCGTCCAATGCGACTGCTCGATACCGAGCGACTCGCGTGCTGGCAAGGAACAGGCGCCCCGTGGCTGCGGTGGCGGCCGAGTTGATAAGAGTACGGCGTGTCACATACATATTCGCGTCCCGGGTTCGCATTAATGCGCGCGAATTAGCATCGCGAATTCGCGGAGTTCCGCGGGGTTCAGGTCGGATACGGCCCAGAAGGCCATGCCGCTCTTCTGCCACTGCAGGAGATGGAATCCCTCAACGTCTGTCGACTTGAGCTGATCTTGTGTCCTGTCCGCCGCCTGGATCCAGAGATTCACCACGTGCTGACGGCGACGGTAGACGATCGCCGCAGCCGGCCGGCCGCCGACTACGTCGAGGCGTCCGCCGATCAAGGTAAACCCGTCCGCCGAAAGGTCGGGAACTGAGGGAGCAAAATTCAGCTTCCCCTGGAACCAGGGCTTCACCGTATGCTGGTCGGAAGTTGGCACATCGACCAGGTGGTCGGCAAGCAACGACCGCAGGTGGTTGTCCACCATTTGCCGTTCGATCGAATTGCCTGACCGCGCAGGTATTGTAATCATCACGACCAGGAGTGCGGCTACAGCTCCGAGAGCAGAACGCCAGAGCCACGGCGCCCGCCACCAATTCTCACCGGTTCGACGGCGGATGGCTGCGCGGAGGGGGCGCAGATCCGCGTTCGCGCTCCAGTCCAGCTCCGCCGCCGCGATCTCTTGTTGGAGGCGCTGCAATCGGTCGTGCAGCGCCGAACACCGGTGGCAGTTCGAGAAATGCTCGTCGATCCGCAACGCCGTTTGGAAATCCAGTTCTCCATCGAGCGATGCGCCGAGCAGAGGCTCAGCTTCCGCACAAGTCATGGCTTTCCTCCTCATCGGGTATTAGTTCCTGCATGAGCAAGTTTCGCGCGCGCGACAGACGGGACATCACGGTACCTATTGGAATTTTTAGAACCCCCGCGATTTCCTTGTAAGGCAGTCCTTCGATTTCTCGAAGGACCAACGCTTCCCGGAACTCCATGGGAAGACGCTCGATCGCTGACCGAACACGTATCCGCCGCTCCTTCTGCAGAAGCCCGAGTTCGGGTCCCGCCGAATGGTCCGCCGGCTCGGGCAAATGTTCGCCCCACCCGACCTCCGCTTTGGACTTATGGCTGCGCATGTGATTGAACGCGGTGTTGCGCACGATGGCCAGCAGCCACGCGCGCGCGTCATCTCCCCGAATACGATCGACTGCCCGAAACGCCTTGATAAACGATTCCTGAACTACGTCCTCGGCATCGTGCTGGTTGCCGACCAGCCATCGTGCCAGATTGTACGCACCTCGCAAGTGCGGCCAGATGGAACGTTCAAATTGTTGGTGCTGATCCTGCAAGTTTCATCCTAAGGCCCCTTCCGCCCACTGGAAGTCTGGTGGAAAGCCAATCCGAAATAGTAAGACCCACAATGCTCCGGATTTATTCCCGAATCCCGCATGAAAGCAAATCTCGCTCCGGCAGGGTCCCGCAGTGTGGGACGTACGCCGATGGCAAAGGGAGAGCGGCCGTGCGGTGCATTTAGCAACTGTGAAAGTTGCCGAAAGTGGACTGGACTGTTAGCCACAGATCGAAACCGCTATGGAGAACTCGACCCGCGCCGAGCCCGATTAATTCACGGGTGCGACGGGAATAATGCCAAAGCGCTTCGTGTCCGGAACAGTGAACGCAATGTCGTTCGAAAGGGTATGCGAATGAAAAACAGAAAAGATCTGGCTTCGGATGACGGTATTGATCGGCGCGGCTTCCTGAAGTGCATGCAGTGGGCCGGAACCGGCGTGATCTGGAGCATGTCGGCGGGGGTGCCTGTTTCCCAGATGCTCGCCGCAGATACTCACAAGAAGGCTGATTTTACCTTTGTTCAGATCAGCGACAGCCATATTGGATTCAATAAGCCCGCCAATCCCGACGTCACCGGGACGCTTCAGGCGGCGATCGAGAAAATCAACGGGCTCGACAAGCAGCCGGACTTCGTGATCCATACAGGAGACCTGACTCACCTGGCCAAAGCGAGCGAGTTCGACACTCTGGACCAGACTTTGAAAAGCCTGCGGCAGCGCCAGATCTTCTATGTTCCCGGCGAACACGATGTGACCGGCGACGATGCCCAGCTCTACCTGGAGCGCTTCGGGAAGGGGACCACGGGTTTGGGCTGGCAGAGTTTCAACCACAAGGGGACCCATTTCGTCGGGCTCAACAACGTGGTGCAACTGGAAGGACTGGGCAAGATCGGGCAGGAGCAATTGGAGTGGCTGCGAAAGGACCTTGTGCGCCTATCGGCCAGCACGCCGATCGTGATCTTCGCGCACATTCCACTGTGGACGGTCTATCCACAGTGGGGCTGGGGCACCGAGGACAGCGCTCAGGCGCTCGCTCTGCTGAAACGCTTCGGCTCGGTGACCGTGCTAAACGGCCACATCCACCAGGTGTTGCAGAAGGTGGAAGGCAACGTGACGTTTCACTCGGCGATGTCGACGGCGTTTCCACAGCCGGCACCGGGAAGCGCGCCCAGCGCGGGTCCGATGAAGGTGCCCGCGGAGCGGCTGAAACAGGTGCTTGGCGTGACTCAGGTGAACTCCCTCGCCGGCGCACGGCAACTTGCGCTGGTTGACTCTCCGCTGGAGGGTGCACCCACGGCCGGCGAGATGATGGAGGGCCGCTGAGGTCATGAGCAAGCTTCGAATTGCTGTCCTGATTGGGATATGGGCGGCGAGCCTGTGGCCTGCCGAAGGGGATCTCACTCGCGGGCGCGAGCTTTACGAAAAGCGCTGTGGAGGCTGTCACGGGCTCGACAACGCCAAAGTGGGGCCTCCGCTGCGGAGCGTCTTCGGGCACCGGTCGGCGTCTGACCCTTCGTTTCCTTATTCCGACGGGCTGAAGAAGGCGGGGCTGGTTTGGGATGAAGCCACCTTAGACCGCTGGCTGACGGACCCGGAGGCTCTGGTGTCCGAGAACGATATGGGCTTCCGTTTGAGTCGCGCTGACGAACGCTCCGCGATCATCGCGTATCTCAAACAGCTTCCGGTAAAGCAGGGCCAGCGGTGATGCCCGGACGTACGACACGCGCGCTCGGGGTGCTCCTGCTCGCGATCGGAGGCGGAGCGATTCACCCTTTTGGGACTGTCAAACAGGACACGCGAGCACCGCTATTGAGCAATGCAGCAATCGATGCTGCGAATCTCGAGCTCATTCAGCGGTCCTGTGCGAGTTGCCATTCCGATCGCGGGCAGTTGCCGTGGTATGGACATGTGGCGCCCACCTCCTGGCTGGTGGAGAAGGATGTGAACCAGGCGCGCGCACACCTGAACTTCTCGCACTGGCCCGCCTACGCAACGCAGGAACGAATCACGCTGCTGAGCGCGATCGGCGCCGTGCTGAGAACCAACGCAATGCCACCGCAGCGCTATACAGCGCTTCATCGCGACGCGGCACTCTCCGACAGTGAGAGGCAGGCATTGTACGAATGGACGCAAGAGGAGAGACGCCGGCTGCGGGCGCTCTCACCGGAGAAGTAATACCGCATTCAAAGAGGAGACAAAATACGTGAACCATCGACTTATTCCCGCGCTCTCAATCCTGACGGCGCTGGCCATACCAACGACTTTGCTTTGCCAGAACAGGTACCTGCAACATAACCTGGTCTCGGATCTGCCTGGGCTGGCCGATCACCTCGATCCAAATCTGGTCAACCCCTGGGGCATCGCGGCCTCATCAACGAGCCCATTCTGGATCGCAGACAATCATTCGGGACTGGCAACGGTCTACGACAGCTCAGGCAAAGCGGCGCCACTCGTGGTGACCGTTCCCACGGCGTCCGGCGCAGGTCATGCTGCGGTGACGGGCCAGGTATTCAATGGAGGCAGCGTTTTCGTTCTGCAAGGCGCCAAACCGGCGGCATTTCTCTACTGCACGGAGGACGGCACCATTTCCGGCTGGTATAACGGCATCGAGAACAACAGGGCCGTGGTCGCCGTGAACCGCTCGGGAGCAGGCGCCGTGTACAAGGGCCTTGCGCTGGGTACGTCGGACGCGGGACCGGTTATATACGCGGCCAACTTCGGCTCGGGCGCCATCGATGTGTTTGGTGGAGACTTCGCTCCCCTGACACTGGCTGGATCATTCGCCGACCCGGCACTTCCCGCCGGCTTCGCACCCTTCAACGTCTACGTCACGGGAGGCAGGGTGTACGTCGCCTATGCCAAGCAGGACGACGAAAAGGAAGACGATGTCCCCGGGAATGGCAACGGCTTTATCGATGTGTTCGATGGGAACGGCCGATTGACGCAGCGCCTGGTTTCCGGCGGCCACCTGAACTCGCCATGGGGCATGGTGACCGCGCGGGAGAATTTCGGAGATTTTTCAAACGCACTGCTGGTCGGGAACTTCGGCGATGGAACGATCAACGCTTATAACCCTTCCACGGGAGCGTTTTTGGGGACAATGCAGGACACGCAGGGCAAACCGATCGTCACTCCCGGACTGTGGGGGCTTCAATTCGGTAACGGAAATGCGGCCGGCGACACGTTCGCACTCTATTTCACCGCGGGCATCTCGGGCCCCGAGGGCGACGCGATCGAATCGCACGGTGTCTTCGGCAGCATACAATCCGCGCCTATCCTCAGGGTGGGTCAGGTGCTCAACGCGGCAGGATTTCAGAAGACGATTGCACCCTATACCTGGGTTGCGATTATCGGAAACAACCTGGCGGCAACCACCCGCCAATGGGCATCGGCCGATTTCGCTGACAACCGCCTGCCCACCCAACTCGACGGGGTCAGCGTCACGGTGGGCGGTAAGCCTGCCTACGTATCCTATATCAGCCCGTCCCAGGTGAATATCCTCACGCCCGCGGGTCTTGGCATTGGCGATTTGGAGGTCCAAACCAAGAGCGGCGGATTGATCAGCAATACCGTCACGGTGCGTTCGGAGGTGGTTTCGCCGGCGCTCTTCAAGGCGAGCGAGAAGTATGCGGTCGCGGCACGCCTTGACGGCTCACTTGTGGATACGAAGAAGCCGGCTCAGCCCGGCGAAGTGATCGTGCTGTATGGGAACGGCTTCGGAGGCACAGATCCGTCGATTATCGAAGGGGCCATTGTGACCTTCCCGGCGGCTATCATGCGTCCCGTGGAGGTTGTGATCGGCGGAAGAACGGCGGAGACGATCTTCCAGGGACTGACGGCCACGGGGCTGTACCAGTTCAATGTGAAAGTGCCAACCGGACTTCCTGCGGGCGATGCCACTATTGTTGTTCAGTCCGCCGGAGTTCTAACTCCCGATGGAGTCTTTCTGCCTGTAGACGCGTCGCCGGGAGCGACGGCGGACAGCGTAGCGAGTATCGGTAATTTCCAGTTCACTCCCGATCCCATCAACCTAACTACTGGAGGGAAACTGATATGGACTAACAAGGACGGAGTAGAGCATACAGTCGTCAGTGATACGGGGCAGTTCCGTTCCCAGGTACTGGCACAAAACGATACTTTTTCAGTTACTCTCACCACGCCTGGAACCTATGCCTACCACTGCTCGATTCATCCATTTATGAAGGGACAAATCGTCGTGAAGTAAATCATCTCGCCTCTTGGGCCGGATCGGTTCGACTTATCGGTCCGCCCTGGGAGACAGGTGCCAAGTTTGACGTTCAGGCTCAAGAGTCCCGTATCCTCATTGTCACGACTTAAGCGAATCGTAAAGTACAAACGCGGTTCGGGAGGGGAGAGAGCCCGGGAGCTGTCGCCTTTTCCCTCCGCTTTCCGATTTACCAAGTGGAGACCGATAGCTTATGTGCGATCAATTGCAATCGCCGAGGGTTGCAGCGTTCCGGAGAACGTCGGTAGGCAGACGCTGGTGCCGTACACCACCGACTATTACTTCCTCCGCGGAGACAGGTAGGCCGGTTCCGTTCCCGGCAGGGTTGTGCGCGCGAGGCTGCGGTTGCGCCTCTCTCGCGTGTTCGCCCGGCTGGCCGTGCTCTACGAAGTACCCTCAAACCATCTTTCCAGGAGATCAGAATGCGTCACTTCATTTCTACCGCGCCGCGGCCGCGCTCTTCGCTTCGAGCCCGACAGCGCGTGCAAAGCTCATCGTCTTTCTTGCGGTAGGAATCGGCTGCGCGAATGCACAGTCTGGGCCGCCCATTCCCCCCGGTTTGCAGCAAGTTATTAAAGCACTCGATCAGACGGCGACTGCATCCGTCAAGAGCGGCAGCCTCAGCTTTGGGCTCGCCGTAGCCACCCGAGACGGACCGGCGTGGACGAAGAACTACGGATATGAGGATGCCGGGAACCGTACCTCGGCGACCCCCCATACGTCCTACCGGGTGGGAGTAGCGGCTTTCACTGGAACCATGCTGCTGCAGTTGGTTCGTGACGTCAGGGTTCACCTCTCCGATCGCGTTGACAAGTACCTCCCCGAGATCAAACGTATTCCTGCGCGTTATCCGGACGCCGCACCGCTCACGGTGTTGCAACTCGCGACCCATTCCTCCGGGCTCGAACTGAAGGGAACGGCAGCCACCAGTTTTACCAAGGATACGATCTCGCAGTGGGAAACCGCGCTGGTCTCGGCCCTGCCTCATGCCGTATTCGTCAATGAACCCGGCACGCACTTTGCCGGGGCCTGT
Organism: Candidatus Solibacter sp.; assembly: GCA_039932635.1. Classification (GTDB taxonomy): domain Bacteria; phylum Acidobacteriota; class Terriglobia; order Bryobacterales; family Bryobacteraceae; genus Solibacter. The sequence goes on along the minus strand of JBDTPR010000119.1, from coordinate 4,976 downwards.
ATCGACGACGCGATTCTTGCAATCGCCCTGAGCCGGGCGGCCGGCCAGCCTTATTTGGAGTACGTGAAGCAAAAGATCTTCAAGCCGCTGGGGATGACTCACACGAATTTTGAGTCGAACTAGAATATCGGGGCGGATCTCACGATCGCGGCCGGTACAACGATTGGCGATATGGTGAAGTTTGCGCAGTTCGAAATGCTAGGCGGCCCGGACACCGTCCTGCCCAGGAAAGATTTGGAAGCAAACTACCGGCGTGTATGGCTTGTCAACTCCCTCTCGGTCCAAAATCCGACGGAAGGCGTCGGGATCGGCTACGGAGGGGAGACATGGACGAGCAACCGCAACAGTCACTACTATTTCATTCCGCCCATCGGCATCAGCGCGCCAGGCTATCGCGCATCCTTCTGGTTCGAACCGCGGACCCACATTGGCATCGTCCTGCTTCAGCGTGGGGAGGGGTCCGCTCTGAATGAGATGATCCATAGCTACGTGTACACGCTGAATGCGCAGAAGGTCGACGCTGGACCGCAAGAGCCGCAGCGGCCGTTCCCATATCGCGAGGAGACTGTCTCGTTCTTAAGTCCTACAGGGGGGATTTCGCTGAGCGGCACCTTGACCGTTCCCGAAGGGAAAGGCCCCTTCCCCGCGTTGGTCCTGCTTCAGCCCTTGGGACCGTTCGACCGCGATGATCCTCTGCTGAATCACCGACTGTTCCTGGTGGTGCTGGCAGACTATCTCGCTCGAAAGGGCATCGCTGCGCTGCGGTACGACGTTCGCGGAAGTGGAAAGTCCGGCGGGACGTTCGCCGGCGTCAAACGCGACGATCTGGCCGGCGACGTCAACGCTGCGACGGCGTACCTGGGCTCCCGCCCCGAAATCGACGCACATGGGATAGGACTTCTCGGCCATGCCGATGGTGGCCGCACAGCGGCGATGGCGGCGTACCGAAACCCTGATGTGAGTTTTCTTGCAGTCCTGTCGATGGCCTCGGCTCCCGCCAGCGAAGCTTGCGCGGAGCGAAATCTGCTGAATGCAGAAGCTTCCGGCACAAGCTATGCTGCGGCAGAACAGCAGGTCGTCACGGACCGGAAAGTGGCGGCTCTGGTCGCAGGGGAGACTGATTCCGCGATTCTGGAAATGAAACTACGGGAAGTACTCACTGCGAGCGGTGGCGACGAGGATGTCACAGCGCGCAGGAAACAGCTGACGTCGCCGGGATTTCGGAACTCCATGATCGATGATCCCGCCAAGGAGTTGCGATACATTGCGTGTCCTGTGCTCGCCCTGTATGGGAAAAAGGATTTGTATGTTCCTTTCTCCATCCACGTCCCAGCTATGCGAAAGATACTCCAGACGGCGGGCAATCCGAGGTCGGAGGTCCGCCAGTTTCCAGATCTGAACCTTCTGCTGCAAACCGCCGATACGGGTTTGGCCCGCGAAGCGTTTTGGGCGGAGGAGACCATGGCGCCGGTCGCGCTGGAGACCATCGCGGATTGGGTCTTGAAGGTGAGCAGGCACTAACCACGCGGAGTACTCAATGGTGTCCGGCGAGTTCGCCGTTCCGGGGGTCGCGGAGTACAAAATCGAGGCATGCCCCCGTACAACCGTCGGCGGCCATTGTTACTCCCGGAATATTTCGTGTGTGCCTCGTCCTTTAATTGCGTGCAGGCCGCAATGACACCCGTTTCAACCGCTCCGGATCCGGTGAGCCACGCAGCGGGCACGGCAGTCCGATCATCAGCCGCGTCACTATTCAAGGCAAAAAGAACCGAAGCTGAATTGCCCTTGAGATCGAACCGATTTCGCAGGCTGACTCGCTACACCCTCTCCCGCCGATCGATAGCCAGCGCGAGTAGCCAATATCCGCTGGTTACGCCCGTGCTGGAGTTCCGCCAGTGCTTCTGGATGGCTTGCACACGTCACAGATCGAGTATGACTCGTGGAGGGGCGACGAATCGAATCGAGAGTGCTGCCCTCGCCGTCAGGTCGATCGTACATGTGCTGGATGCCCGTAGAAACGGACGATTCAAGCTATTTTTGTGACCACCCCGGAGCCGATACATATGCACCTTTTCCGCGTCATTAGTAACATGCGATTTTTGCGAGACGTCTTCTATGGCCTGCGCCTGTTCCGCCGCAGCCCTGCGTTTTACCTGCTCGGTGTCCTGATCATCTCCCTCGGTATCGGTGCGACCACAGCAATTTTCAGCCTCATCGATGGCGTGCTGCTGAATCCGCTCCCCTACCGCGACGCGGCACGGCTAGCGGTCATCTGGTCGGACTTCAGCCGGCAGCGAGGTAACAGCCGCGCTTTGACCGCACCCGCCCTCTTCTTCGACTGGCGTGAACGCAGCCGGAGCTTCGAGAGCATGGCTGCATTTACCTACAGCAATGCTACCTTTACGGCGTTGGACCAGCCGATCACGCCGCCCACCCACATCGTCACTCCCAACTTCTTTGACACGCTGGGTATTCAGGCTTTTCGAGGGCGCACATTTCTGGCGGACGAGGGAGTGCCAGGCAAGGACAATGTGGCGCTGATCAGTTATTCGCTCTGGCGTTCGGTATTCGGCGGCGCCGAATCCGCGGTAGGCTCGTCAGTAGAACTGAATGACCGCAGTGTGCGCATCGTGGGAGTTCTGCCACCCGGGTATCGGCCTCCGAACAACGGCATCACCGTGCAGCCCGATCTCTTCCTGCCGGCTTCTTTCGAAAGCGAGCGAATGGAGCGGGTTCAACGGTCGATGGTAATCATCGGCCGATTGCACGATGGTGTTTCGGTAGCGCAGGCACGCGCCGAACTCGCGGCGATCACAACCCAGGTCGCGAAAGAAACACCCGTAGGGACCACGCCCGACTCTCTGGTGAACGCGATCCGCGACGATCTCACGGGCGAATTCCGCAAACCGTTTTTCCTCCTCCAATTTGCCGTAGGCATCATGCTCCTGATCGCGTGCACCAATGTGGCGAACTTGCTGCTGGCGCGATACTCAGCCCGGAGTTACGAATTTTCGGTGCGCACGGCAATCGGCGCATCACGCGGCCAAATCATACGGCAACTCTTCGCAGAAAATCTGCTTCTCTCGGGGTTGGGCGCCATCGGCGGAGTCGTGTTCGCGGCGTGGAGTTTGCGGCCGATGCTTGCGCTAGTGCCTGCCACCGGCGGCCTACCCTTCGCCGAACAGGTACACATCAGCCCGAACGCATTGGGCTTCGCGCTCGGATTAACCTTGCTTTCCTCGATTCTGTTCGGCCTCGCGCCCGTGCGCCAGGCATCGCGAGGCATAGCGCAACATCTCGGGGAGTCTGGCCGTTCCCGCAGCGCCAGCCGCTCGAGTGCTCTCTGGCGAAACGGTTTGATCGCGGCCGAAATCGGACTGTCGCTCGTTCTTCTGACGTCTGCAGGACTGGTCGTACAGACGTTCCTGCACCTTTCGAAGGAATCGTGGGGATTTGACCCCAACAAAGTGCTTCTGATCCGGAACTCCCTCCGCGGCGATCAGTACCGTACGGCCTCGGCCCAGCACAACTACTTTGACGAGGCGGCACGCAAACTCAGGGAACTTCCGGGGGTCGAATCCGTAAGTGCGGTCAACGCCCCGCCACCGCTGGCGCCCTATGCGCCCGCGCGTTTCGTGCCATCCGGCCAGCCCCTTGATCCCGGACACGATCCGACCGCGTCGGTGTTGAGCGTTCTTCCCGCCTACTTCGAAACGCTGAACATCCCGATATTGAGGGGCCGCTCCATCTCCGATGCTGACATCGCTGATTCGGCGCCGGTCGCCGTGGTTTCACTGTCGGTGGTAAAGCGTTATTTTCCCACCGGCGATCCCGTGGGGCAGAGCTTTCGATTGAATGGCAGTGATCGCCGCGAGTGGCGAATCGTCGGCGTTGCGAAAGACATCCGCTTGGCCGGTCTCAATACTCAAGCTCCCGATGTCCTCTATTTTTCGCACGCTCAGATGCCTGTATCGACCATGTCGTTCCTAATCCGTACCCGTACCGCCCCGATGACGATAGCAAATTCCGCGGAACGCACCCTATGGAGTCTGGGCAGATCGATGAACGTCTACCAAATCGCTCCTCTGGAAGAACGCCTGTCCGGTAGTTACTGGCAGAGCCGTTTCACTATGGTTCTTTTGGCGACCTTCGCTGGTCTGGCCTTTCTGCTTGCCACGGTCGGCGTGTACGGAGTAATGTCCTGTCTCGCCGCCCAACGCACGCAGGAGATTGGCATTCGGCTTGCCATCGGTGCGTCGGCATTCGACGTCATCTGGCTCGTAACGAGCCAAGGTCTGCGAGCCGCTGCCACCGGTCTGTTAGCCGGCATGGCGGGGTACCTCGCGATCAGTCGCCTGCTCGCCGGGCAGTTGTTTGGCGTGAGCGCGACCGACCCTCTCACGCTTATGGCCGCAGCGGTTGGATTGATGCTGGCCTGCATGGCGGCGAGTGTGGTCCCCGCGCTCCGCGCCGTACGTATCGATCCTCTGCGTGCGCTACGCCACAATGGATGAGATCAAAGCTTGAATCGAGCCATCAGGTAGGGTCCGACAACCCTGGAGGGGGTGCCCCGGGGGATCGCACCTACTCTGGAAAGGGTCCCCTATCCGGCTAAGATCTATGCGGCCGCCGACGGCAAGTTCGTGCCTGTGCGACGTTTGGAGTGATTGGCGGTCTGCCTTGGTAATCGTCACCCCGGCAACCGTTCATTGGCTAGCACCGCCGCGGCTTCCGGCTCTTCTGGACATGGAAAGTCCGTCGCGGTCAGTTCGAAAGGCGTGCGAGAGCTGATCCGTAAAATGAGCCGTGAAAATCCGCTTTGGGCGCACCTCGTATCCATGGCGAATTACTCAAACTCGCCATGGACATTGGCGGGACCGTGCGCGGGCGGAAGCCGCCGTCACAAACGTGGCGGACCTTCCTTGAGACTCACGTCAACTATCGTGTCGGTCGACTGCTTTACCGCACCCACGATC
>JBDTPR010000118.1:0-12986 GCA_039932635.1 Candidatus Solibacter sp. | reverse complement strand
CCAGCGGAGCCTTGTACGCGGAATGCTTCGGGCCCCAGATCGGAGTCAGCACCCAGCGCGTGCCCTTGGCATCTTCCCAGCTCGCCATCGAACCCCAAATGCCGGCCGACGCGTAGTTCACTTCCTCGTTGCACAAAAGCGGCGTACGGAACAGCGGCGTGCGGTGATCGTCGCCGCCAATCGACGCGGTGTCCATCAGGTACACGCGGCATTCCTTGCCCGCGTCCACCATCAGTTCCTTGCCCTTGTAATTGAAGATGGCCGGCGTGACCTGCATATCCAGATCGCGCTTCACCAGCCACTCCGCATTGCTCGGGCCGTAATAATCTTCCAGCAGCAGCGACTTCGTTTTGGCATCAGGCTTCAGCCCCACGATACCGTTGCCGTAAAGTCCGTTCTCCGGATCCCAGCGTCCATCGCCGGTACCCGTGTACATCGTGCCGTTCGACGAAATCGCAGGCCCCGTGCGGCCCCACATGCCGCCACCCGCCGGTCCCCACGTGCCGACCTTCTTGGTCTCCAGATCGTACGTGTATGCCACATTCGGATTGCCGCCGCAGCCCTGGGCGGTGTGCGTGTAGATAATGTTGTTAAACAAATTCAGTGCGTACGGCTTGCCGTTCGGCGGCATGAATTTCGAAGGCTGCGCGATCTCCTCGCCATCGGCCAGATTCAACTGGTGCAGCATGCCATCCCATGACGCCGCGTACACCGTGTACTTACCGGGAGTGCCGGCCGGTCCGATCACCGGCGTGGCTGTAATTCCGCCAGGGCACAGAATCCCCCCGCCGCGGCCACCGGTAGCAGGCGGTGTCCATGTGCTGGTGAAATGCTTCTTCCAGATGACTTGCCCGGTCTCGGCATCTAGCGCGTAGAGATTGTCCGAGACACCGGTTTCGAGCACGATTTCCTTGGGACCCGACGATGTATTGACCCGGCCGGCGATCAGCACAGGCAGCAGCGCGTGCATCTGCCGCGGCTCGTTGTTTTCGAGCTTGGTCCTCCACAGCAACTTCATTCCCTTGACGCTGTCCGGGCTGAGAATCTTCTCGTCCTTCTGCCACGCGGTGCGTTGTACGTTGCCGCCGTCAGTCAGCCAGTCCGCTCCCCAACTCAGCGCGCATCCCGCGGCCAAAGCTCCCATCACCGGTAGTATTCGCATCCCAGTCCTCGTAACCAAAGTAACCAACCTTAACTAAAAGAAAAGGGCAGGACGAAACCAATACGTCCTGCCCCGGTTATACAGCGACTAGAATTTGAATCGCGCCGAAATGATCATACGGCGGGACCCGACTTGCGCACTTGTGATGGTCCCGAAATTCCCGTTGGTCTGGGGCAGGTAGCCTGCCGCTCCGGCCGTCGGATTGCACGTACCTGCCACCGCTGTCGAGCAGTTGAACGTGAGCGTGGTATTCGGGTTATTCGGGTTGAAGTGGTTGATCGCGTTGAAGGCTTCAACGCGGAATTCCAGGCTCTTCGATTCCGCGACCCTGAAGTTCTTGGCCACGGAAAGGTCGAGGTTGAACACGCCCGGACCGTAGGCCAGCGTCTGGGGCGTGTTGCCGATGCCGAGCGAATTGGCGGCCGGCAGGGTGAAGTTGGCGGCATTGAAGGGGACCTGTAAGGTGGGGTCCTGGCTCGGTTGAGCAACCTGGCCCGCCGGCAGATAGATGTTGTTCCCCATCTGGCAACGGAACGGAACACCGCCGGTGGGCGTGCCCGTCCAGTAGCCGATCGGCTGGTTGGTCGCGCCGCAGCCCACGCCGTAAGGCGTTCCGGCATAGATCGCGCCATTTCCGTTGACGTGCCAGTCGCCGAGTATGGCCTTGGCAAATTTGTTGTTGATCAAGCGGTCGCCAGGAAGGTCGTAGCCGAAATTGAAATTAACGGCGTGCGGCCGGTTGGTTATGTTCTTGCCCAGCTGGGTGTCGGTCCACTGGTTGAAGTTGTAGATGGTAGTCCGCGACCAGGTGTAATTGGCGTTCCATTGCAGCCTGCCAACGCGGCGATTCAACTGTACCTGTAGCGAGTGGTAGTTGTTGGTGCCGATATAGGTCCAGATCGGGATGTTTCCGTAGCCGGCGTAGCCGGTCATGGAGCGGATCAGGTTGGTGGAGTAGAACCCGGTGCTGGTGGGGTCGCGGAAAGCAGCAACCGGGCCGCCGCTCGGGGTCCATGTGGTCAACGGCCTGATCGCATTGCCGTCTATCGCTTGACCGTAACCGTGGCGCAGTGCGTTGGCTACGTAGCTGACGTCGAGGATCATCCCACGCTTAATTTCGCGCTGCACGCCGAGGCTCCAGTTGTAGGTGGTTTGTACCTCCTGGTCCTGAGATCCGCCGACTACGATCTGCGGGCTCAGGTAAGCCTGCTGCCCCGCGAGGGCGTTGAAGTTTGTGTACAGGATGGTAGGTGCCAGGAAGGTCGGGGGCGCCATCATCGGGCCTTGACCTGCGCCAGTTGCGCCGATGTTGTCCACCGTCCAGTTGCGTCCCGAAGTGATGCCGAAACCGCCGCGGAGTGCGGTCTTTCCGTCGCCGAAAACATCCAGGGCGAAACCAACACGCGGGGCCAATTGGATCGGCGGCGTCTTAAAGAAGTGGCTGTCGTATTGTTTAATCCCCGAGAACGGCATGCCGCCGGCCGGGTACGACGCAGTGTCGAAAGTGCCCTGGCGCACGTACGGGAAGGTCGCCTTGGTGACCGGGTTGATGGCGATCTTGTTAGCCGTGGGACACGTTGCGGCGGTTTGGATCGAACAAGCCGGGAACAGAAGTTGTCCCGCCTTCTTCGGGTCGTAGGATGCCGAGTCGAACAGACCGAGCGTGGCGCCCTTGGAGTAGAGATCGCCCATGCGGTGGAAGCGCAGGCCGACATCGAACGTCAGGCGGCGGCTAGCCTTCCAGGTATCCTGGACGAACCACTCGAACTGCGTGTAGCGGGCGTGATTGGTCAGTTTCGTATTGTCATCGCCATAGGCAAAGATGCTGCCGACGAGCGCGTTGGCGTAGGGGTATCCGGCGTCGTTGGCGCTGGCACGGTCAGAACCGAAATAATAGGTTCCGGCAGTGTTATATACCGAATACACGCTGACGTTGCGAGCCATGCGCTCCAGGTAAATGCCGGCCTTGATGTTATGCGGACCCTTCACCCAGGTAACCGTATCGGTGACCGATTGCACCATGTCGGTCCCGGTGAAGGGCCAGCGGGGATCGTGGCCGAAGCTCGGACCACCGTTGACGCCCTGGCCGCCGGATTGAGCACTGAATCCCGAGGGGAAGCCGAAATTGACCTGCGGGAGGAGTCCCAGGACGTTGCTGCCCTGGTTGATGCGCGGCAGGGTAAGCGGCTTTCCACTGGCATCCTTCAAGGGAAGCAGGTTGTCCTGGTAAGTCTTGGTGCCGCCTGTCGCATTAGAAGTGACGTTGTCGAGCGGGTTAACGCCCTGACGGCCCCGGTTGATGCCATAAGTCAATTCGTTAATCAACGTCGGCGAGAAGGTGTTCACCAACGTGCCCACCGCGCCGACTGCCTGAACGTGATAGGAGTGCGGAAACTGCCCCCAGTTGCCGCCGGTGGGGCCGACTGTGCCCGCGTACCCGTCTACGGCTTGGTAATCCTGTATCAGGCGGGCATAGGCCAGCATCTTCGATGAGATGTTGTAGTCCACGCGCAGGACTTTATCGTCGAGCGGCCTCTGCTGCGTGAGGATGTTGCGAAAATTGAAGCGCCGGCCTCCGGTCGGGTCCAGAGCCAAGCCTTGGGGAGACGGTAGCGGGAACAGGTTCAACATCGCCTGGCCCTGCGGGCTGATCAGGTTGGCCGGGATCTTGTTGCCGGGGAGCGGCACCTGCGTTTGGGGGTCGTACACGGGAATCAGGGCTCCGCTCGTGGTGACTGTCTGCGAGAAATCTCCCGCACGTTCAGCGGCCGACGGCATGGTGAACGTGTTGTCGATCCCGTTGGCGTTGAACAGCCTGTCGTACGAGAAGAAAAAGAACAGCTTGGTTCGGCTGCTATTGAATCCGGTGCCAGGGATGATCAGTGGACCGCCGATCGTGCCGCCGGGGTTTTGGTAGCGGTACTTCGGTATTTGCACGTTGTTCTTGTTGTTGAAGAACTCGTTGGCGTTGAACATCTCGTGACGGTGGTAGTAGTACGCGGTGCCATGGAACTTCGGGGTTCCGTTCTTGGTGATCAGGGTCAACTGACCTCCCGTGCGCCCGCCGTACTCGGCAGTGTAGTTTGAGACGATCAGCTTTACTTCACCGACCGTGTCCATGCTGGGCGAAAGATAACCGGGGTTCAGGTTTCCGGAATCCTGGCTGGTAGCGCCATCCAGGCTGAGAACCACCTGGCCGGTCTGTCCGCCGTTGACAGCCGGAATGCCGCCGCCGCTCCACCCGCGATAGTCGTTGGAAGCCAGCGTCTGCACACCGGGCAGGGTCATGACCAGGCTCAGAGGATTGCGGCCTCGCGTCGGAGTGTCCTGAATCTGCTGCAGGCCGATACCAACCGAACGGTCGGAGCTCTCCGTGGCGACGTGGACCGCGGAGCCTTGCACCTCGACCGTGCTGGTCACCTCGCCAACAGACAGTTTGAGTTCGTGCAAATCCACCCGTTCCTGCGCACTGACGCCAATTGCGTTTTGCGCATAGACCTTGAAGCCGGCCTGCGTGACCTTAAGGCTGTAGTTGCCGGGCACCAGGTTCGTAAAGACAAACGAGCCGCTGGAATCGGTTGTGAAGCTGTGAGTTTGTTTGGATAAATCGTTAGTCAACGTGACTGCGGCGCCGGGTACCACTGCTCCCGCCGCATCTATCACGTTTCCGGAAATCTGGCCAGTGACACTCTGGCCATATACCGCCGGCAGAGCTGCCAGCAGGAACAACATCACCGTTACAACTGAAGCTAACCTCTTCATGGACCCCCCAAAATTTGATTTGTGGTTGAGCCGGCCGGAAGGATTCCGGTGGCGTTCCTGATGAGATACCAGATCGTTTAGGGACACTTCGTACAGGGAGGTCGAGCACGTTGCCCTGTTTGGCGACTTCACGGTCGCTTGCATCCCTAATGCCCCCTTGAAACGTATCAAAGCCCAGGTAGTGGGATCAACTATATAACCGCGGTCGCCCGCTGTCAAGCGGTCGGGCGAGGAGTTTTCAATTCGCCTTGACACGCAATTCCGGAAGCTAGTACGCTACAAGCACTCATTCGGCTTGTGCCTGTTCACCGGCCGCCAAACCGCGATCGAGCATATCGTCTATACACAGGAGTTGGGAAACCAACATGGCTCCTCAGGTCGAAAACACCAGTCTTCATGCGGGTACCGTAATCGAACTCTCTTCCGCCTCAGGCTTCGTTCGCGAGGCGTTGGCGGCCGGCGAGGGCATCGTTCGCCTTGCGCCCTGCTGGGTACCACGCTCGTTCCTCATGCCCGGCGGACGCCTTAAATTGGACTCCCGGGATCTTTACATTCTTGGCGGCCATCGCGGCGGCATCGACGAACGCTGGTTCGCCTCCACCACCAAGGCGGCCAATGGACCGCTCACCGCTCCGGATGAAGGGCTGGCCTACATCGAATTCCACGGCCGCAAGCTTCTCCTCAAGGAAGCTATCGAGCGTGACGGCGATCTCTTTCTGGGCGGAGCCGTGATGCAACAATATGGCGGCTGGAACCTGCTCTGTAAATTCTTCGACAACCTCGGTCCGATTCCGCACCACCTGCACCAGACCGACGAGTTCGCCGCGCGCGTCGGACAGAAGGGCAAGCCCGAGGCTTACTACTTCCCGCCGCAATACAATTTCAAGGACAACAATTTCCCGTACACCTTCATGGGCCTCGAACCCGGCACCACGCGCGACGACGTGCGACGCTGTCTCGAGCGCTGGAACGAAGGCGACAACGGCATGCTCTACCTCTCCAAGGCGTACCGTCTCAAGCCCGGCACGGGCTGGCAGATCGACCCCGGCATTCTCCACGCGCCCGGCTCGCTGGTCACTTATGAGCCGCAGGTCAACTCCGACGTTTTCGCCATGTACCAGTCCCTGGTGGAAGGCCGCACTGTACCGTGGGATCTGTTGGTGAAGGATGTCCCGCCCGAGTTCCATCACGACCTGGATTACCTGCTCGACATGCTCGATTGGGACGCCAATACCGATCCCGAATTTTACAAGCATCGCCACTTCGATCCCGCGCCCGTCGCGCCGCTCGACACCATGGCGGCCGCCGGCTACTGCGAGAAGTGGATCGTCTATTCCACGCCGCACTACTCGGCGAAGGAACTCACGGTCTTCCCCGGACGCTCCGTAACCGTGCGCGACGCCGCAGCTTACGGCCTGATCCTCACGCAGGGCTACGGCTCCATCGGACGACACGAAGTGGAAACGCCTTCGCTGATTCGTTATGGTCAGATGACCAGCGACGAACTCTTCGTCAGTGCCAGCGCTGCCGCCGAAGGCGTGGCGCTCACCAATAAGAGCGCTACCGAAAATCTGGTCCTTCTCAAGCACTTCGGCCCCGGCAACCCGGACGCTCCCTCGGCGCGCATTCAATGAAGCACCTGCTGGTTCCCGCCGCCGCCCTGCTAATGGTCGCGTGTGCCGGCGGCGACAAGCCGAAGGCGGAGGAAAAGAAGGCCGCGGTGGCGCCGCAAGCCGTCGAGTACTTTCACGTGGATGCGGCCACCGCCGCCACGCTGAAAGGCTCCATCAAGTTCGCCGGCGTCAAGCCCGCGCGCGAGAAAATTTCCATGGAATCCGACGAGGGCTGCCAGAAGGCTGCCGGCGGCAAGCCTGTATTTCAGGAACCGGTGGTCACCGGCAAGAGCGGCGGGCTCGCCAACGCGTTCGTCTACATTCAAGCCGGGCTCGAAGGCAAGAAGTTCGAGCCCGTTACCGAAGCCGTAGTGCTCGATCAGCATGGCTGCATCTTCGTGCCGCACGTGATCGCGCTCCGTACCGGACAAACCTTGGAGCTCAAGAACGGCGACACCGTTTCGCACAACGTCCACCCCCTTCCGGCCAACAATCGCGAGTGGAATCAGGAGCAGGCGCCGCAAGCTCCGCCCGTGGAGCACCGCTTCGCGCGGCCCGAAATCATGATCCCCGTGAAGTGCAACATCCACTCGTGGATGCGTTCCTACATCGGCGTCGTGGACCACCCCTACTTCGCGGTCACCGGACCGGAGGGCGAGTTCGAATGGAAGAACCTGCCGCCCGGCGACTACACCATTGGCGTCTGGCACGAGAAACTGGGCAAGCAGGAGCAGCAGGTGCACGTTGCCCCCAGCAGTGCCGCGGCTGTACACTTCACCTATCGCTAGAGTCTTCCGTATGAAAAACTTTGCCTTCTACACCGTGCCGCTGCTGGCGACCCTGCTCTCCTCCTGCGCGCCCTCCGGGCCGACCTATCGCGTCTACATCAGCAACGAAGGGTCTGGCGATCTCACCGTCATCGACCCCGTGAAGATGGAAGCGCTCACCACCGTCGCCATCGGCAAGCGTGCCCGCGGCATCCACGCCGGCGCCGACGGCAAGCAGATTTTCGTCGCCCTCAGCGGCTCGCCCTTCGCGCCTCCCGGCGTCGACGAGAGCACTCTCCCGCCGCCCGACAAAAGCGCCGACGGCATCGGCGTCTTCGATGTCGCGCAGAATAAATTCCTGCGCAAAGTGCCCGGTGGCAGCGATCCCGAACAGTTCGCCATCGGCAAAGATGGCCTGCTCTACGTCTCCAATGAGGATGCCGCCGGACTCAGTTTCGTCGATCCGGTGAAGGGCAACGTTCTCGCCACCGTTAACACAGGCGAAGAGCCGGAAGGCGTCACCATCACGCCCGACGCCAGGTTCGTCTATGTCACGTCGGAAGACAAAGGGACCGTCACCGTGGTGGACACCAACTCGCGACAGGCCGTGAAGACGATTCAAGTGGGCCGCCGTCCGCGCGGCATCGCGTTTCTGCCGGATGGCTCGCGCGCCTTCATCACCAATGAAAACGACGCCACCCTCAGCGTCATCGACACTGCCAAGCTGGAAGTGGTGCAGACCATCGCGGTCGGCGCCGGGCTCAAGCCCATGGGCATGGCGATGACCAAGGATGGCAGCAAGCTCTACGTGACTACAGGACGCGGCAAAAAGGTCGCCATCATCGAACCTGCCACCGGCAACATCGCGGGCATGTTCGAAGTCGGCGATCGCCCGTGGGGCATCGCGCTCTCGCCCGACGAGAAGCTGCTCTTCACCGCGAATGGCCCGTCGAACGACGTGTCCATCATCGATGTCGCCACCCGCACCGTCCTCAAGAAAGTGAAGGTAGGCGAGAAGCCCTGGGGCGTCCTGGTATTGGGTAACTAGCGTTTCCCGCGCCGGGCATCCAACGAATACTTGCCCGAACCGCCGATCGCCAGCGCGATCAGCGCCGCCAGGTATACGCCAGGCAACTCCGCGCCGCCGCCACCCTTATTGAGTTCGAAGCCCGTCGCTACCGCCATGTTGATGGCGAGCAGCAGCGCAACCCACCGCGTTCCCAAGCCGAGAATCAGCAGGATTGAGCCGATCGCTTCCACCAGCGCCGAGGCCACCGCGAAAAACGCCGGCATCGGAAACCCGATGCGCTGCACCAGCCCGACAAAAGTCCAGGTCTGCCCTAAAACGAAATAGTTATAGAGCTTTCCTATCCGGGCATAGCCGTGCAGGCCGAAGAGCATCGCGCCAATAGCTACGCGCAGAAACACCCAGCCGTATTCCCTGCCCTCTTTTGTCATCCATCAAACATCGCATAACCGTACAGCCTCTGCCAAGCCGATTTCGGGATCGCGCGTCGGAATAAATTCCAGCCCGACATAGCCCTGATAGCCCGCGTCGAGCAGCGCGCGCATCACACCCGGCACGTGGACCTCCTGACGGTCGTCGAGTTCGCCGCGCCCCGGCACGCCCGCGACGTGTACGTGCCCGATCCACTGCGCGTACTGCTGTATCCGCCGAATCACATCGCCATTCATGATGGCCACATGGTAAACGTCGAACAGCAGTTTGGCGTGTGGCGAGCCTACCTGCCGGATGATTTCGGCGCAGTAGTCCATGTCGTCGCCCTGATACCCGGGATGCCCCTTCATCGGATGCGTGGTGTCGCGCGTATTGAGTTGCTCCATCACCACCGTGACATGGCGCGGCGCGGCATAAGAGGCCAATTCCTTCAGCCCGGCGATGGTGTGCTTCGCGCCTTCCCGCGGATCGATTTCACCGCTCGACGGGTCGAAGGGATCGCGCCACTTGTACCCCGTAAACGCAATCACATTGAGGACTCCGAAATCGCCGCACTGGTCAATGATCGCCTTGGTGCGCGCGAAAACCTCCTCATGATTCGCCGGGTTGTTCAAGCCCTTTACGAAGACCGGATCAGGCATACCGTTGAGCACCAGCGAATTCACCAGGCCATGGCGCTTCACCACCGGCCACAACTCCGGCGGCGCCAGTTCCACGCTCGGCACACCCAACCGCACCGCCGTCTCGCAGATGCGCTCGATATTCCACTGCCACTCCGTGGCGTTGAGACACCAGTACGCCAGCGTCGTTTTGATCCGGCCGTTCTCAATCACGTTCGCTCCTCAGATGCGGCCGAACTTGGCAACCGCTTCCTTGATCGACTTGAACTTCTCGATGAAGGGCAGCATCGTGTGCTCCGTGTTGTCGAGTTCCTCGGACTTCTTCAGTACCGCGGCGGCCTTCGCCTTCGGAACTACCACCACGCCGTCTTCATCCGCCACGATGATGTCGCCAGGGCTTACCATGGCGCCCGCGCATTTCACCGGAATATTGGCGCCCGCGAAACGGTAGTGATTGATCGTCGTGGAAGGCGCCGTGCCGCGCGAGAAAACCGGGAATTGCAAGCGCGCAAGCTGCGGCGTGTCGCGCACGCTGCCATCCACCACCGCGCCCGTCAACCCGCGCGCCTTCATCGCCGTGGACATCAGCGCGCCGATTCCCGCGTAATCCAGGCCATCTTCCAGCACCATCACATACACCGAACCGGGAGGCGCCGCGTCGATTGCGTCCAGCATTCCCTGCGACGCCTTGGAGCCTTCCTTGTGCTCTTCCTTCTTGAGCAGCACCGTCACCGCGGGCCCGGCGAACTTCGTCTTTGCCACCGGACGCATGTCGTGCGACATGTACGCCTTCGTCCCGTACAGTTGTTCCATGGCATCGGCCACGGATGCAGCCTCCACGTTGCGGAAGCCTTCGATCAACGGGTCGCCCGGCGCCTGCGCGAACGCCCAGAAGGTGACACCCAACACAGGCAGGGCGGCAAAATAAAGCCTTCGGTTCATAATTTCAGATCCTTTCAGGCGCTACTGTATCACGCAGCAGGCGGACCGGCGTCCAGGCGTTTGCGCGGATCTACCTGCGTCCACAGGACCGCGGAAAGCGCGTAGAGTCCGGCCATAATCAGCAGCGGCATCTGCCAGTTGGAGAAGCGGTAAACAATCCATCCCGTGATCACCGGACTCAGGATCGACCCCACCTGTCCCGTGGTATTCATCGCCGCGCTCAGTACGGCGGTATTCTTCCCGCCGATATCCATGCAGGCCGCCCAACTCGGACTCAAGGTGAACATCGACGCCGCCACCGCCACCGCAATCAAACAGGCCGCCATTACGGGCGTATTCGCGTACACCGCCGCCAACATCGCCACCGCCGCCACCGCATACCCAACCACGCAAACCACCACGCGGCCCAGTCGCAGTCCGAATGCGCGGATCGCCCAATCGGTCACCGCGCCCCCGCTAATATCGCCGAACACGCTGAGCAGCAGCGGCAATCCAGCGAACAGGCTGAGCGACTGTTTCTCGAATCCGCGATTCTCCGCCAGGTAGGTCGGCAGCCACGTCATCACGAAATACGATCCGTAACTGTTCGAATGATAGGCCAGGCAAAGGCACCACACGTTGGGCGACCTCGCCAGCGCGCGCCACAACGCCGCACCATGATGCGCGTGCCCGCCCAATTGCCGGCCGCTCTCGATCAGTTCCACCTCGGCCTGGTTCGCCTTGGGATGCTCGCGCGGCTCATCGCGAAACCAGCGATACCACGCCGCCGCCCAGACCACGCCGAAGCAGCCGCACACCAGGAACACCCCGCGCCACGGCAGCAGCGTCAGCAGCCACGCCACCAGTAACGGCGTGAGTCCGCCCGACACGTGCGCCGCCGCGAAGAAGAAACCTTGCACGCGCCCGCGTTCGCGCTGCGGAATCCAGCGAGACAATGCCAGCGCCGCATTGGGCCACGCCCCCGCCTCACCCGCGCCGAAAAGGAAGCGGATCGCCACCAGGCTGGAATAGTTCCACGCGCCCGCCGTAGCCATTGTGAAGACCGACCACCACACCACAATGCGCGCCAGCACGCGCCGCGCGCCAATCTTCTCGCCCCACCACGCGCTGAAGACTTCGAACCCCGCGTAGGCCACCGCAAAAGCGCTGAAGACGAAACTCATCTGCAGCTTCGACAGCCCCAGATCTCGCGAGATTTCGGGAGCCAGTGTGGAGATGCAAACCCGGTCGAGATAGGTGACGGCGGCCAGCAGGAACAGAAATCCGCTTACCTGGAAACGTGCACGAGTAGGGCGCATGAGGAGAGGTCAGGCTGGAGTCTATCACGTTCGCCGCCGCTCACGCAGCCGCCACTATAATGAGAGTCGCACATGGAATTCCCTGTGAAACTACTTCTCCCTCTACTCCTCGCCGCCACCCTCGGCGCCCAGACCAGCGAGTTCGTCGCCGACCCGATGCCGACACGCTCCGCCCATGCCTCCACCATCGTGGACCTGCCCGGCGGCGACCTGATGTCCGCCTGGTTCGGCGGCACCGCCGAAGGCAATCCCGATGTCGCCATCTTTGGCGCGCGCCGTCACGGCGGCAAATGGGAGCCGCCCGTCGAACTCGTGCGCGAGCCCAACACTCCCGCGTGGAACCCCGTACTCTTCCACCCCGGCGACGGCATGCTCTGGCTCTATTACAAGTTCGGCACCTCGCCCCAGCAATGGACCGCCGGGCGCATGTTCAGCCGCGACGAGGGCCGCACCTGGTCGAAGCCGGAGCATCTGCCCGCCGGACTCTACGGCCCGATCCGCGCCAAACCTCTGGTGCTGGCCAAGGGCTTGATCGTCAGCGGCAGTTCCGTCGAAAGCTACAATTCGTGGGCCGGATGGGTGGAGCGCAGCACCGATTTCGGCAAGACTTGGTCGCGCTTCGGCCCCATCATGCCCCCTGAAGGCGGCATCATTCAACCCAGCGTGGTGCAGGTCGATGGCGAACACCTGCGCTTCTATGCGCGCTCCAATCAGATGCAGAAGATCTGCGTCTCCGACTCCTTCGACAACGGCATCACCTGGACTCCCGCGCGTGCCATCGATCTCCCTAATCCGAATTCCGGAATCGATGTCGTACACCTCAAGGACGGCCGCTACGTCGCCGTCTACAACCACACACCGAAAGGCCGCACGCCCCTCAACCTCGCCACCAGCACCGACGGCGAGAAGTGGACGCCCTGGCTAACCCTGGAAAGCGAACCCGGCGAGTACTCCTACCCCTCGATGATCCAGGCGGCGGACGGCAAGCTCCACATCACCTACACCTGGCGCCGCCAAAAGATCAAGCACGTAGAAATCTCCCCGGCGCGCTGAAACCCCAATCAGAGCCGCGACCGTGAGGGAGCGGTCGCCTCGCGCTACTGAGTCTTATCCGCAAACGAGAACACGGGCTGAATATCCACCGGCACCTCCGACGCCGCTCCTAGCGCCGTCTTCAATTCCGCCGGCATCTTGTCGTACTTCGCAAACCACGCCTCCGTGCGTGCGCGATCCCCCGTCGCTTCCATCTCCAGCAACTCCTTCGCCAGCGTGGCCAGCACTCCGGGGATGCGCTCGTAATCCACCGAATACCGCCCGCCCGAATGCGCGATCGCGCGATGCTCCATCAGATAATTAAACTCCA
>JBDTPR010000117.1:0-12989 GCA_039932635.1 Candidatus Solibacter sp. | reverse complement strand
CCCGCCGGCAATGCCACCGGCGATTGGTTCCACGGCCCGCTCATGCCGCCCCTCTGGAAGCGCTGCGAGGACCTCAACGTGCCCATGACGGTGCTCGCGCCTATCACCCGCATGCCGGAAGTGGGCCTCCTCCTGGAGAAGACTCCCCACCTCACCGTCGTCATCGATCACATGGCCGATTGCCCCGTCGATCAGCCCGCCGAACTCGAAAAGCTGATCGCCCTCAAGCGCTACCCCAACTTATTCGTCAAGATCTCGCACACCTGGTCGCTCTCCAAACAGCCGTACCCGTGGCTCGACGCGCAGGAACTGGTCAAACGCCTGCACGCCGCCTTCGGCCCCGAGCGCCTTATGTGGGCCACCGACTGGCCCATCGTCGAGAACGTCTCCACCTACGAAAAGGCGCTCCAGGTCGTGCGCGACGACATGAAATTTCTCAACGCCGAAGACAAGAAATGGATCATGAACCGGACCATCGAACGCGTCTGGCCCTTCTCCTAACCCAATGCGAACTCTCCTAGCCCTCTTCCTCTCCGCAGCCGCCTACGCACAGATCCCCGCGCAGGACGCGCGCAATACCGACATTCCCAATACCGACACGCACTTCACCGCGCGCACTTATAAAACGCTGGCCGAATGGCAGCAGCGCAGCGCCTTCCTGCGCAAGCAGATTCTCTCCGCCGCGGGACTGCTTCCCATGCCGCCCAAGACCCCTCTGCATCCGCAGATCTTCGGCCGCATCGAGAACCGCACCTACTCCATCGAGAAAGTGCTGATCGAATCCATGCCCGGCTATTACGTGGGCGGCAATCTCTACCGCCCGCTCATCCAAGCGCCCCTCGGCGGCTTTCCAGCCATCGTGTCGCCCCACGGCCACTGGCAGTACGGCCGCCTCGAGCACAGCGAGCACAACAGCGTTCCCACGCGCTGCATCAACCTTGCCCAGCAGGGCTACGTCGTTTTCTGTTACGACATGGTGGGCTACAACGACACCATCCAGACGCCCCACGATTTCGGTTCTCCCGCCGAGCAGCTCTGGGATTGGGGCTCCCTCAGCCTGCAGGTATGGAACGCCATCCGCGCCGTTGATTTCCTACAATCCCTCCCCGGCGTCAACTCCGAGCGTATCGGCGCCACCGGAGCCTCCGGCGGCGGCACGCAGACCTTTCTCCTCGCCGCAATCGACGACCGCATCAAGTTCGCCGCGCCCGTCAACATGGTCTCCGCCATCATGCAGGGCGGCGGCATCTGCGAGAACGCACCCAATCTCCGCCTCGACACCTTCAACGTGGAATTCGCCGGCATGATCGCTCCGCGCCCGATGATCATGGTCTCTGCCACCGGGGATTGGACAAAGAACAACCTCACTGAGGAGTTCCCCGCCGTCAAGGCCATCTACGAACTCTACGACAAGGCCGCAAACGTCGAAGCCATGCATCAGGACGCGCCCCACAATTACAATCAACTCGCCCGCGAGGCCGTCTACCGCTTCTTCGGCAAGCATGTGCTCGGCGAACCCGACGCCGCCAAATTCAAGGAGCGCAACCCGCGCATCGAAAAGCTCCAGGACATGCTCGCCCTGCACAATCGCACGCTCCCCGCCAACGCCCTCGATTACGCTGCACTCTACGCGCAATGGGTGCGCACCGCGCAAACCCTCGTCAACCCGATCACCGACCGCGCCCAACTCCGCGAGATGCTGCAATTCGCCCTCGGCGCGGAGTGGCCGGACCGCGTCATCAGCGAAGCCAAAGGCGACGCCATTGCCTGGGCGCGCCCCGGCCGCGGCGACCGCGTCTCCGGCGTCTGGTTCCCCGGCGAAGGCCGCAAGATTCTCTTCATTCATCCCGGCGGCGCCGAGGCCGCGCGCAAGAGTCCCGAATTCGCCGCGCTCGTCAAAACCGGCCGCCCCATCTACAGCATCGACGCCTTCCAAACCGGCGCCGCCGTGGCCCTGCGGGATCGCGACGCCAAAATGTTCCTCGCCTTCAATCGCAGCGACGACGCCGCCCGCGTGCAAGATATCCTCACGGTGCTGCGCTGGCTCGACCTCCCCGATGTCGAATTGATCGGTGTCGGCAAGGCCGCAATCTGGTGCCAGTTCGCGGCCGCCGTCTCGCCCCAGCCAGTCACGCTCAAGGCCGATGTATCGAAATTCACGGGCACCGACCAGGACTACGTCGAAAGCTTCTTCGTGCCCGGAATTCAACGCGCCGGAGGACTGCGAGCCGCACGCCTGCTGACCGAGAATAGATAGAATGATCGCTACCGTAAACCCGGCCACTGGTGAAATCCTGGCGCGGTTCGATGCCCTCTCAGAGGCCGAGCTCGATGAGAAGTTGGCGCGAGCCACCGAGGTCTTCCGGTTTTGGCGCTACACCACCTTCGCCGAGCGAGCGGCTTGCATGAGTCGCATTGTGGACATTCTCGAGGCCGACGCGGACGATTTCGCCCGTCTCATGACGCTCGAAATGGGCAAGCCCCTCGCCGCCGCGCGCGCCGAGGCCCTCAAGTGCGCCACCGCCTGCCGCTACTACATCGAGCACGCCGAGCGCCTGCTCGCGGACGAGCCCGTCGATACCGGCGCCGCGCACAGCTTCATCCGCTATCAGGCCATCGGTCCCGTACTCGCCGTCATGCCGTGGAATTTCCCCTTCTGGCAGGTCTTCCGCTTCCTCGCGCCCGCGCTCATGGCCGGCAATGTGGGCCTCCTCAAGCACGCCTCCAACGTGCCGCAATGCGCCATGGCCATCGAGGAAATCGTGCGCCGCGCAGGCTTCCCCGATGGCGTCTTTCAAACCCTCCTCATCGGCGCAGGTATGGTGCAGCGTGTCATCGATAGCCCGCATGTCATGGCCGTCACGCTCACCGGCAGCGAACCTGCCGGCAAACAAGTCGCCTCGCAGGCCGGCCGCCGAATCAAAAAATGCGTCCTCGAACTCGGCGGCAGCGACCCCTTTATCGTCATGCCCACGGCCGATCTCGCCGCCGCCGTGCGCACCGCCGTGCAGGCGCGCGTCATCAACAACGGCCAGAGCTGCATCGCTGCCAAACGCTTCATCGTGGACCAAAGCATTGCCGACGAGTTCGAAGCCCGCTTCGTCCATGACATGGCCGCGCTCGTCGTCGGCGACCCCATGCTCGAAGCCACCCAGGTCGGTCCCCTCGCCACTCCCGTTATCCTCAACGATCTCGACGATCAGGTGCGCCGCTCCGTGGCCGCCGGCGCGCGAGTCCTCACCGGCGGCCATCGCGTCGAGCGCCCCGGCAACTATTACGCTCCCACCGTCCTCACCGACGTGCCCGAAGACTCCCCTGCCTACCGTGAGGAACTCTTCGGCCCCGTCGCCGTAATCCTCCGGGTGGACGGCATCGACGAGGCCATTCGCGTGGCCAACGACACGCCCTTCGGACTCGGCGCCAGCGCCTGGACTAAGGATCCCGCGCAACAGGAGCACTTCATCGCCGAACTGGAAGCCGGCATGGTCTTCATCAATGGCATGGTCGCCTCAGACGCGCGCCTGCCGTTCGGCGGCATCAAAGCCTCGGGCTTCGGCCGCGAACTCAGTGACTGGGGCATCCGCGAGTTCGTCAATGTGAAATCCGTCGTTGTCGCCTGACCGTACGATCCTTCACGCTTGCGCCGCCTGGACCTCCGATTGCATATCAACTGTGGGAGGTTACTCAATGAAAAGATTTGCACTCGCGCTGTCTCTGTGTTCCACGGCGGCCCTATTTGCGGCCGACACCGCGCAGGAACGCATGGCCGACGCCACCAAGGTTTTTAGCGAAATTATGGCCACCCCCGACAAGGGCATTCCGCAGGATCTGCTGGAAAAGGCGAATTGCGTTATCATCGTACCTGGCATGAAACAGGCCGCTCTGGGCATCGGCGGCAAGTGGGGGCGCGGTTACGCCACGTGCCGTCAGAACCACGCCCGCTGGGGAGCGCCCGCCGCTGTCCGCGTGGAAGGTGGCAGCTTCGGTTTCCAGATTGGCGCATCCAACACCGATATCGTCATGCTCGTCATGAATGAAAAAGGCATGCGCCGCCTGCTTGAAGACAAGGTCACGCTCGGCGCCGAAGCCACCGTCGCAGCCGGACCCGTCGGCCGCCAGACGTCTGCCAATACGGACGTTCAGTTGTCCGCCGAGATGCTTTCCTGGTCGCGTGCCAAAGGCCTGTTCGCCGGAATCGCTCTGCATGGCGCCACCATGCGTCCCGATAACGACGTGAACCAGGAACTCTACGGCTCGAAGATGAGCAACAAGGAAATTCTGACCGGCACCATGAAGGCCCCCGCATCTGCATCGAGCCTCATCACCGCCCTGAATAAGTTTTCGCCGCGTGAAGACCACGACAAGCCCCTGGAAACCCAAGGCGCCGAACGAGTAAAGAAGTAACGGCTCCAGGCCTGTCCATCCCCAACTCATTAAACGCGGGCGCGCACTAAGGCGCCCGCGATTCTTTCTTCCCTTCCACACTGTTATAGTGGTGTAGCCAAGCGCCGCGCATTCCTGATCGCTCTAGCAATTTCCACCCAGCTATCCTCCCAGGCAAGCCCGAGAGGCGCCGCGGCGGGTAGCAAGGAAATCCCGGTGCGTCCATGTTTCCCAGCCGACACCTTTAGTCTCGCGCAAGATCGCACAGGACAGCGTCTACGCGCCAACGAACAGGGCCTTCACACGGCTGGAAGCTGCAAACCGGAACTCCGCACCTCGATCTTCCCGGCCGCTTCCGCGTGGAGACGGGAATAGACAGGAGGGCATCCGCGGGAAGCGTGCTCTATTTCGCAGCCCAACGCCAGCCCGTCCAGCGAGGAAGACACGGAAGCCGTGCGCTGGCCCCTTTACGCGCCAATTAGTTAGAAGCGCACCTCCACCGCCCGCCCTTCGAACGAAGCCTTCTTCACCGCGCTTCCCATCTTCACTTCCAAATCGCGCTTACCGAGCAGTTTCGACCCGTTGGCCAGACGCACGCTCAGCGTCTTGCGCGCATTGTTCCACGCCATCTGCATGCCCATCCACTCACCCTTGCGATGGGCGAACGACGCGCCGTCGTCCTCGTACATCAGGAAGGCGCCGTTGGCTCCCGGGTACACCGTCACCGTGGTCGGCCCCTCCACCTTCTCGGCGGTGTACTGCTTCACCGGACCCATGGGTACAATGGCTCCGGCGCGCGCATAGAGCGGCGTGGTCTCGAGATCGACAGGACGCGTGATCTCGCGGCCGCCTTCCAGTTTCTCGCCGCTCCAATAATCGAACCACGTACCGCGCGGCAGGTAGAGCTTGGGCGAGGTCGCGCCCTGCTCCACCACGGGCGCCACCAGCAGATCGCGGCCCCACAGATATTGGTCGCCGCGCGCCACTGCCGTGGCATCCTCGGGGTAGTGCAGCCACATGGCGCGCAGCACTGGCATGCCGGTCTGCGTGCACTCGCGCACCGCACTGTAGAGATACGGCATCAGGCGATAGCGCAGTTCCAGATACTTCTTGCAGATGGGCTCGACTGCGCGGTTGTGGTATTCGCCTTCGGGAATGGTGAAAGGCGTCTCTCGGGCTACGTCGCCGGTGGGTGCGCCCTGATCCCAGCCCCAAGGCAGGCGTAGTGTCCACACACGGCCGTGCGAGCGGAAGAGCGTATTGAAGGCGGCGAACTGGAACCACCGCACGTAGAGTTCGCCGGTGAGTTCCTTGGTTGGGACGAAGCCGCCGATGTCCGTGCCCCAGTACGGAATCCCGGTGAGCCCCGTGTTCACCGCGATCGGCACGTGATTCTTCAGCGTCTCCCATTGCGAGTTGACGTCGCCGCTCCACAGGAAGCTGGCGTAGCGCTGCATGCCCGCGAAGCCGTTGCGGTGCAGCGCGAAGGGCCGTTCATTCGGACGATCGAGCTGTTCGCCCTCCCAGTACATTCGATTGCGCACCAGGCGCGAGGGCGTATTGAGCGCATCGCCTTCGTCAGGCCACCAGCCATCCACGCCGGTTTTGATCAGCGGGCGGTGCATGTCCCAGTAGCAGGCGGACTGCGCTTCGGCGCGCTGCGTGGTGTCGCAGCGATCCTTCGGGGACCCCTTCATCTCGCGGACGCCGGTCGGGTAGGCGATGTGCAGCACGACCTTGAAGTGATCCTGATGAAGCTGGTCGAAGACCACCTTGGGATCGGGGAAGACCTTCGCGTTGAAGGTGAACTCGGTGTTGTTGGTGTTCCAGCCAGAGGGGCAGAAGCCGGTGCCGAGGTAGATCATGCTCTCGCAAGGCAGCTTCTTTTCGCGGAAGGTCTTGGCCTCGGCGAGCACCGATTCGCGACTGGCCAGCGTGCGATGCGACTGGTGGTAGCCGAAGCTCCACAGCGGCGGCAACTCCGCGTGGCCGGTGATGCGCGCGTATTCCGCCATGATGACGGAGGGCTCCTTGGACGTGACGAAGAAGAGGTCGAGCGGCAGCGCGGCCTCTCTCGAAGGCGGCAGAAATTTGCTCTCCGCGCCGCTGAAATCGAATGTGCCGTAGGGCGAGTGGAGGAATATCGCCCAGCCGTTGGTGCCGACCAGCCACTGAATCGGTACGCGGCCGCCGTAAGTACGCAATTGATAACCGCCCTGCCCGCTGCGCATGCGGTCCACGGAACCGCGGCGGTCGAACTGCGGGCCGCCCTGTCCGAGACCCAGCAGCGGTGCGCTGCCGGTGACGAAGGAGAGCGCGCCGGTGTCGGAATCCATCTTGAATTGCTGGACCTTCTCGCCATTGGGCGCGACGATGGCGAAGCCCAGCGGGTTCGACGTGAGTTGAATCGAGACGCCGCCGGCCTTGACGGTACGCGGGGCGAAGTTGCCGGTCACCTTGGCGAGGGGCGCGCCCCATTGCGCCTGCACAAGGGCGCCGTCATCGGCGGGCGCGCCGCCCGCGGTGAGCCGAAATGTAGTCTGGCTGACCTGGGAGATCTCGACCGCCACTTCGTCCGCGGCGGCAGCCAACGGTCCGAGCATAGCCGCGCCGGCGGCGCCGATCATCTGCCTGCGGTTGATTCGTCGGGTCATCCTGATCTCCTCGTGCTGGGACGTTGGAAGAAATTGTAAGCGCTTTCGAAAAATACGTCAAGCTGCGGCCAGCCTTCACGCGCCGTGCGCGGCACGCTATTTTAGAAGTCTCCTATGACGCCCGATGAATTCCGCCGACTCGGCCACCAGATGATCGACCGCATTGCCGATTACCGCGCCAACGTTGCCCAGTATCCCGTGATGGCGCGCACCGCGCCCGGCGAGATCAAGGCCGCGCTGCCCGCCGACCCGCCCCAATCGCCCGAGCCCTTCGACGCCATCCTCGCCGACATCGACCGCATCGTGATGCCCGGCCTCTCGCACTGGCAGCACCCCGCGTTCTTCGGCTACTTCCCTTCCAACGGCGAGCTCTCCAGCGTCCTCGGCGACTACCTTTCGACCGGACTCGGCGTGCTCGGGCTCTCGTGGCAATCCAGCCCCGCGCTCACCGAGATCGAGGAAGTCACCACCGATTGGATGCGGCGCATGACCGGCCTGTCGGAGGAATGGAGCGGCGTGATTCAGGACACCGCGTCGACGTGCACGCTGGTAGCGCTGATCTGCGCTCGCGAGCGCGTCACCAATTTCGGACTGAGCCGCGGTGGGATGCAAGCCGAGGAGCAACCGCTGGTGGTCTACACGTCGGCGCACAGTCACAGCTCGGTGGACAAGGCCGCGCTGCTCGCCGGCTTCGGCCGCGAGAACGTGCGCCACATAGCCAACGACGCGAATTTCGCGCTGCGTCCGGAGGCACTGGCGGCGGCGATTCGCGAGGACCTGGCCGCGGGACGCAAGCCCTGCGCCATCGTCGGTACCACGGGAACAACGGCCACCACGGCGCTCGACCCGATCGCCGATATGGCGCGGATCGCGCGCGAGTTCGGACTATGGCTCCACGTGGACGCCGCCATGGCAGGGTCGGCAATGGTCCTGCCGGAATGCCGCTGGATGTGGCAGGGAATCGAGGGCGCCGATTCGGTGGTACTCAATCCGCATAAGTGGCTGGGGACGGCCTTCGATTGCTCCCTGTATTACGTGCGCGATCCCGAGCATCTGATTCGAGTAATGTCCACCAGCCCGAGTTATCTGCGCACCGCGGCCGATGACAAAGTGAAAAACCTGCGCGATTGGGGCCTGCCGTTGGGACGCCGCTTCCGCGCGCTGAAGCTCTGGTTCCTGATTCGCGAGCAGGGCGTCGCGGGACTCCAGGCGCGCCTGCGCCGCGATCTGGAAAATGCGCAGTGGCTGCTGGCACGCATTCAGCAAACGCCCGGCTGGCGCGTGCTTGCCCCGGTACCCTTGCAAACGCTCTGCGTGCGTCATGAGCCCGCGGCACTGAGCGGCGACGCGCTGGATGCGCACACGCAGGCGTGGTGCGAGCGCATCAATCGCTCGGGCTCGGCATATCTGACGCCCGCGATGCTGGATGGCCGCTGGATGGTGCGCGTGTCGATCGGCACGCTGCTGACGGAGCGCCCGCACGTCGAAGCGCTATGGGAATTGATGCAGCGGGAAGCGGGGCTTACTTCATAGCGCACGCGCGGTCACTCACTTCTCCGTGAGCTTGAGCAGTTCGGCGAGGTACTTGCCCCAGATGGCGGGCACCGAGTGCGTGCCGTGGCCGCGGGTCTCGTCGCTCGTCGGAATGAGGATGTAGCGGCCATTCTTTACCCGCTTGATCTCGCGTTCCAGGATGCCGAGTTCAGGCGGGTTCACCTGGTCGTCTGCCGAGTTGACGGCGAAGAGCGGGGCCTTGATTTTCTCCAGATCCGGCTGCGGGTTGTAGTCGCGCGAGCAATCGTAGTGGTACAGCATGTCGTTGGCGTCGGCCGGTCGCGCCTCGTAAAAGCGGCGTTCGAACATCGCGTCTGCCTGCTCGCGCGTCGGCGCCTGCTTGAGCAGTTGCAGCGGGCTCGAGGTCATCATGAAGAGCGCGAAGTTGGCCGCCACCATGTTGGTAAGCGGTCCTTTGTACTCACCGCCGTTCCAATTGGGATCGCGCTTGATGGAGTCCATGATCATCTTGCGCAGCATGCGATTGCGCCCGCCAATTTCCACCGGGGCGGAGGCAAGCGGCATCAGCGCATCCATGAAGTCGGGATACATCGTGCCCCACATCCACGTGTGCATCGCGCCCATCGACGTGCCCATCACCATGCGCAGATGATTGACGCCGAGTTTCTCCGTAACCAGTCGATACTCGGCGTGCACCATGTCGGTGTACGTGTAGCGCGGGAACTTCATGTGGAGCCCGTCGCTGGGCTTGCTGGATTTGCCGTGGCCGATATCGTCCGGCAGGATGATGAAATATTTCGTGGCGTCGAGCAGTTGCCCGGCGCCGAAGAGTTGTCCACCGAAGGTCTGCGAGAGAAAGCTGCGGCCGCTTCCTCCGGTGCCGTGCATGATGATCACGGCGTTGGTCACCTGTCCCGCGGAATTCTTCACGGGTGTGCCGATCGTGGTGTAGTGCAGGTTGAGGTGCGACATGCCCTCGCCGCTGGTGAACGCAAAGGCGCCGATGACGAAATCGCCCTCCGTGGGGGCTGGGAAGTCGGCCGCCGTCAGGGCGACCGCGGCAAGTAAGAGGAGTGCGAAGCGAGACATGAAGACGATCCTATCGCATACGGCAAGCAAACTTCGATCGCCGCTTATACCGCCGAGACCTCGAAGCGGCGCTCGGCGCCCGTCGCGATGGTCACGGTATCTCCGTGAAGCCCCCCGAGTGTGGCCGCCTTGCCGTTGACCGTCGCGCTGGTCAGCTTTTTCGCGGTCCGCAGTTTCACCTGAATCTCCTTCGGCGTAGACCCGCCCTTCGTGAGTTCGACCACCGCCCGCGCGCTCTGCATCTGGAAATTCACCCGGCCCCACCGCGTCGGCGCCTGCGTAATCGAAATCGGTTTGGCCGATGCCGTCCACGTCTTCGGAATCGCCTTGCCGAAATAGAGGCGGTCCTCGTCGGAATCCTCCAGCACCAGCATCCAGCGGAGCATCAGCGGAATGGTCTGCTGGGCAGGGATGCAGAAGATAGCGGTGCCGCCTCCGATACCCGAGACCTCGCCCGCGGTCCAACTTCCCGGCGTGTGGTCGTGATAGCGATGCGCGTACAGGAAGAGCAGATACTCTTCGATGCGATCCAGGCGCAACAGCATCTGCGCGTGTCCATAGGCGATGAAGCCCAGGATGGCGCGGCCGCCCGCGCGCGCGCTGCTGACGTTGGCCAGCACCCCCATCGTAGTGGCGCCGTAAGCGCGCATGCAATCCGCCACCAGATTTGCGACCCCGTGCGGCAGAATGTCGGCGTGGAGCAGTTCCGCGTAGGGGCGGTGCGGCCACTGCTGCGGACTCGGCCACTCCTGCGCCAGCGCCTCGCGGAAGGGCAGCGTAGTGCCCGGCATGGGGCCGATGTACGGCGGCTTCATGTCGCGCTTGATGTTCTTCTCGATGCTGTGCAGCGTGGCGTCCTGGAGCACCTGCGCGCGTTTCAGCCAGTCCTGCGCGGCGCGGTCGGCGGCGGGCGTGTGCTTCTGCAATTCCGGCCATACCCGGGCGATGTCGCGGAGTCCGCGCACCGTGAAGGCGCTGTTGGCGTAGTAGGGCTTCCACCAGACTTCGGGAGTTGCGGCGAGCGCCGCATCGCTTTCGCTCCAGCCGGCGATGAGGCCGCGGCCCGGATCGTCGGCGGGCAACTTGAGGCTGACATCGTGCATGGCGCCGAGCATCGCAGCCGTCGCCTCGATCTTGCCGCGGAACTTATTCAGCAGCGCGCCATCGCGCGTGTAGTGGAAATATTTGGCCAGCGCGGAAAGCGTCATGCCGAACTGCGCCGTCTCGGGACCGCGCATGTTGACCATGCCCTTGGCGTCCACGAAATCGGTGAAGTAATTGTCGATGATGGCGCGCGCCGATTCGAAGCGTCCCAACTCGAGATTGGTGAACACGGCACTGGTGAAGATGTCCTGAAAGCCATCGTACTCGGGGCCGTAGTAATCGCGATCCACCGCGCCGTACTTGGGGTAGACGCCGCCGGGCCGCACCATGATTTCCTTGGCGACGGCGTGCTTCGACATGTCCACCCAATCGCCTTTGGGCAGCACGGTGGGCGCAAAATCGCGCAGTTGACGGTCCCAGTAATCGGTGAAGACGAGCAGCCCGCGATAGAAGTCCTCGGGCTTGGGGTCCACGCGCGCGGGCGGATAGGCGGGGTAGCTGTACCCGTACACCACCTTGGTCACTTTGCCGTTTTCGATCTTGGCGCTCCGATGCCACGTCTGCACGATGAAGCGGTCCTTAGCCTCCACATCGCCGAAAATGACGAGCTCAATGTAGATGCCCTCGGCCACCGGCACCACTTTGCGTACGGCCGGCATCCAGCCGCCAAGCATGCCCTCGAAGCGCTTCTGCGTGATGCCGGGCTGGCGCAGTTCGGTGAAGTACTGCGACGGATGGTAGGTACGCGTATTGCCCTGCGGATAGACCGGCATGGTGTCGTAGCATTCCTTCGTGCCGACGAAGGTGTTCCACGGGAGTCGCGGCGGGGGCGCGTTGGGGTTGGCGTTCTGCCCGCTGCCCGAACCAAGAGGAGGGGCCGCGATGCGCACCTGTTCCTCGTCGGGATCCCCGCCGCCGGCGAGCAGTTTGTCCGCGAGCAGGTCGGGGTTCGAGAGTCCGATCTCCGCGAGCGTGAGCCCGAGGTAGGGCTTCTCGGCGCCGGCGAAAGTCGGTTCGACGGGCTTGGATAAAATCCGCTGCCCGCCTTTGGATGACACGAAGGTGAGCGCACCATCGCGCGTGCGCAGGTCCTCGTAGACTTTCCAGGTAACGCCCTCAAAGGCGAATTCGCAGAGTAGGGTGTGGCCGGTGATGTCGGCGGGTGCAGCGGTGGTTTGCTGGGCGGCGGCGATTTGCATGGCCGCCGGGGTCGCGGCCAGATTCTGCAGGAAGCGTCTTCGATCCATGGGCTAGATCATAGCGCGAATATGCAACCGCTTGCATTACGTATGAAAGCGATTGCAGGGCATCGTGGGCAGGCAGTCCTGCCCAGTGCCACTTAGTTTTCCCATGAACGGGAATTCGGCAGAAGTTGTGGGGCAGGTTGGCAACCTGCGGCGGGTTGGTAACCCGCCGGAATCCCATGTAAACAGAGCCACAGGCGCCGGTTGCCAACCGGCGCGCGGGATACCATCCTGCCCCACAATTAATGCATCCTGTTCGGCCTCGCGACGCCTGCTACGATTCTCCTGTGGGCACGTCGCAGAAGACGCACGAGAGACTGACCGCCTGGACAGTCCTGTTCGAGCTGGCGAGTCCCTATAAACGGCGCTTCGCGAGGATCGCTCTGTTCGCCCTCTTAGCAACCGGCGCCGATCTGTTGCAGCCGCTGATCTATCGCGCCGCCATCAACGATGTCGCTGGCCTCTTCGTGGACCGCGTGGAGGAGAAGGCCGGTCCGCCGCCTGCCCCGGAACCCGAGGCGCCGCGCATCACCATCGAGGAGCAGCGCCGCCAACGGCTGGAAAAAACTCAGCGCCCGCACCAGCCCAACTACGTCGCGCCACGCACCCGCAGGCAGGCCGTGACTACACTCTTCTGGTCCGTGGCGCTGCTCTTCGTGGCCAGCGTCACCGGCTACTTTCTCTCCCTGTCGGCGGACCTGGAGAGTACCGCCGTCGCGTGCTTTGTCGAAGCCAAGCTGATTCAATCGACCTTCGGCCATGTGCTGAAACTGCCCCTGTCCTTCTTCAACCGCCGCGGCAGCGGAGGACTGGCGCGGCGCATCGATCAATCGGACCAGGTGGCGCCCGTGGTCTCCGCCCTCTCGCGTCAGATCGTGCCGGAATTTCTCAGCATCGTCGGCATCTGCGCCATCATGCTGACCCAAAGCTGGCAACTCACCGTGGCGGCGCTGGCGATTCTGCCGCTGTACCTGTTGATCACGCGGCACGCGGCGCGACG
>JBDTPR010000116.1:0-13028 GCA_039932635.1 Candidatus Solibacter sp. | reverse complement strand
GAAAGGCTGGCGTGACAACCGGTACGATGAGTTGCCGGTGGCGGGGGAGATGGGGCTTGCCGGCGGAGGCGCGATCGTGCAGAGCGTGTATCCGGACCCGTATGGCGTGGATTCGTGGGACGGGGGAAATTTCCACGACATCCGGATTCTGATTTTGAACAGCGAGGTTTTCGGCGCGGTGACCGGGCAACAGCCGCCCCCGTCGCCGATCACTGTTGCCGATTACGAACGAGCCGGGCTGCCGTGGTTCCGTCTGGAAGACGAGGAACTTGGCGACATCGGTGCGACCGGGAAGCTCCAGCATCTAAAGACGGTGATTCGGAGTGATCCAACCTTCACGGCGAAGACAGTGCGGACGATCCGGCGGCCAGGCGGCAGCCCGCCCCAAAAGGGGAACTGACCATGCCTGAAAGGGGAAAATGGTCAATCGCGATTCCTCCTGTACTGCGAACCTCGGAAGCCAAATCTTTCGGCCATGACCCGGGGCTCGGCAAGCCCGGCGCTGATTGGCGCCTCCCCGCATCGCTATAATTATTAAAACGACGATGCGCATTCCCCGCTACCTGCCCATAATCGCTTTGTCCCTGCTGCCGCTTTCGCGCGCAGACGTGCGGAATTGTCTCTGTGACGTTGCCGTTCCAGAGACCATGCTGGCGCGCGAGTGCTCCTTGTGCGCGGAGGCTGAAAAGCATCCGGCCGACATCGAGTTTTTCTTCCTGCGCGATGTCAACCCGAATAAGCCCCATCGCTGGCTCGCCCTGCCGCGTTATCACGGCAACCGCCGCCCCCAGCAACTCGACGAGATGACGGCCGAGCAGCGCGTGGGCTACTGGAGCGCCGCCATCGCCAAGGCGCGTGAGTCGTGGCCCAACGACCCGTGGGGCATCGCGCTCAACTCCACCGAAAAGCGCACGCAATGTCACCTTCACTTTCACATCGGCAAGCTGCTGCCGGATGTGCCCGATGAGAACTTCGTCGTCGTAGACAAGCCCGCCGAAATCCCCGTCCCTAAAGACGGCGACGGCATCTGGATTCACACCGCCGATGGGCGACTGCACGTGCACTCCGGAGCGCCCGCCGGGGAATTGAATCTGGAACGTTAAGGACCCCAATGCTGGTCGAAATTACCAAAATCCCGAATGCCGAGAATTCCGCGATCCACCTCCACCCCACCGATAACGTGGCGATCGCGCGCGTACCTCTTCCCGCCGGCGCCGAGTTGCGCATCAACGGCCTCCCGCTGACTACCGTGGACGCGATTCCCGCCGGCCACAAGGTCGCGCTGTGGGACATCGCCGAGGGCGAAACCGTGGAGCGCTACGGTCAGGTGATTGGGCGCGCCAAGGTGCCGATCGATGCCGGCCGGCACATCCACACGCACAACCTCGCCTTCGAGGAACTCGTGCTCGATTACGAATTCCCCACCGCCGAACTTCCCATTCCCGGGCCGCGCGCCGATGCTCCCACGTTCATGGGCTTTCCGCGCGAAGACGGCCGCGTGGGCACACGCAACTACATCGCCGTGGTCGCGGCCAGCAATTGCGCCGCGCATACCGCGGACCTGATCGCGCGCAGCTACGAGGGCGTTGCACTGCCACCCAACGTGGATGGCGTGGTCGCGTTCCCGCACGGCGAGGGCTGCGGCCACGCTTTCGGCCCCGATGTCGACCAGTTGCGTCGCACACTCGGCGGCGTGCTGCTGCATCCCAATGTCTCGGCGGCGCTGATCCTCGGGCTGGGCTGCGAGGTCAATCAGATCGATCATTACCTGGGCGCTGGCAGTCCGCGCACCAACCGCCTGGTGGGCATGACGCTACAGGGATCGGGCGGTACCACGGGCACGCTCGAGGCGTCGCGTCGCGAGATCGCCCGCTTCTTCGAGCAGGCTGCCGCGGAAGCTCGCGTGGAGTGCTCCGCGTCGAAGCTGATTCTTGGACTCAACTGCGGCGGCTCCGATTCGTTCTCGGGGATCACCGCGAATCCGGCTCTGGGTTACTGCTCGGACCTCCTGGCGGAACTCGGCGGCACCTCGGTGTTGGCCGAAACGCCGGAGATCTTCGGCGCCGAGCATCTGCTAATCCGGCGCGCCCGCAATCGCGAAATCGCCGAGAAACTGCTCGGTTGCATCCGGCGCTACAAGCAGTACCTGAATCGCTTCGAGGGCAGCTTCGACGACAATCCCTCGCCCGGCAATAAAGAGGGCGGGCTCAGCAATATTCTGGAGAAGAGCTTGGGCGCGGTCGCCAAGGGCGGCACCAGCGCGCTGATCGACGTCTACGAATATGCCGAGCGCATCACGGCTCCAGGCTTCACCTATATGAACACGCCGGGGTACGACCCGGTCAGCCTCACGGGCCTCGCGGCCGGTGGGTGCAACCTGATCGCGTTCACTACGGGGCGGGGAAGCGCCATCGGCTTCCCCACCGTGCCGGTGATCAAGATCGCGACCAACAGCAATACGTACCGCGCCATGCCGGACAATATGGACGTCAACGCTGGCGCTATCTCCGATGGCGAGGCGACCGTCCAACAGGTGGGCCGGCAGATCTTCGATTCGCTGCTGGAGATTGCCTCCGGGCGGCGGACCTGCGCGGAACGGCTGGGGCACAAGGAGTTCGTGCCGTGGCGCATCGGCCCGGTGATGTAAGCACTAGTACCGCACGCTCCCGGTCGCCGCTCCGATCAGAGCCGCGCGCGTCAGCAAGCGGTAGTCTGGCAACGAATCACTCCGCACAACACTAGTACCGCACGCTATGTTCGCCGCTCGCCTGCCGTGATACAACTGCAAGATGCGTCTTGCGTGCTTTTTGTTGGCGGCGGTGCAGTTGGTTTTGGCGCAGGGCAACCCCTTGCTCGACAGCCTCAATCGAATGGATGCGGGCGATTACGCGGCGGCGGCGCGCGTGTTGGAACAGTCCGGCACGCGTAACGGCAGCGATGCCCGCAGCCTGATGACTCTCGGTGTCGCGCTTACGCTCGCCGGGCGTTTCGACGATGCGGTTGAACCCCTCGAACGCGCCGTGAAACTCAAGCGCCTGGACGAAGCCACCCTGTGGCTGTACGCCTGCGAAAAAATGTCCGGCATCGTCACCGAAGGCCACGCCTATGGCATTCGCCGCCCCGGGCAGCCGCTGCGCATCGAGGGTAGTCCGAAATACCAGTCGGCGGAATACCCCAGCGAGTATGCGTCTTTCGTGTACAACACGATGGCCTCCGCCCACATGAACGCCCGCATGGATCAGCGCTCCACCAACACGCCGGAGGTTAACGGCTTCAAGCGCGACGCCGCGCACCGCTTCGTGGCGCTGCGTTTCCGGGAGCCCGATCTGGCGAGCGCAGTCCGGCAGTCGCAGCCGCCGCTTTCCCAGGAAACCGACTACGCGCAGCGCATGACCCGCATGCTGCAGACCGGCGGCCCCGGCGATCCCGTGTGGCTGAACGATTTCGGC
The DNA here is from genome assembly GCA_039932635.1 of Candidatus Solibacter sp. GTDB lineage: Bacteria > Acidobacteriota > Terriglobia > Bryobacterales > Bryobacteraceae > Solibacter. The sequence goes on along the minus strand of JBDTPR010000116.1, from coordinate 9,579 downwards.
AGCCTCCACCTCACCATCGGCCGCTACATCGGCGCGCGCCGCTATTCCACGCTGCTGCTGCTGGAACAGCCCGCCAACACCAATGCACTGCTGCGCCGCGCCTGGGCTGCCGCGCGCATGGGCGATTCCGCCCGCGCGCGTGCCGATCTGGAAACTGCCGCTCGCATCGATCCTGCCGCCACCGCCAAACTTCGTCCGCGGATCGAAAGCGATATGGCCGCCAGCCAGCCCGCCGGTACCGTCGAATCGCAGGCCTCCGCGCTCGATGCGGCGGCGCGCGCCGGGCAGTCGCTCAACCAGTTGATCGCGCGCGCACGCCAGGTCCACTCCGCCTTCGCCGCGCAGCGCCTGATTTACGAGGAGAAGTATGCCGCCGACCGCGCTTCCTTCGAAGCCGCGATGCGCGCGCAACCTGGTTCCGCCGATGTGCGCGCCAACTATGCGCGCTTGCTGGTGACCGAGGCGGACATCAATCGCCGCGCCTATACGGTGGAGCCGCGGCCGGTGATTGAAGCGCTGCGCATGGGGATGAATCCGCCGCGCGAACTCGCCCGCGCACTCTCCGTGGTGGACCAGGCGCTGGGCGCCAATCCCAGCCACGTGCGCGCGCTACTGATGAAAGCCATCGTGATGGACAGGCTGGGGCGTTTCGAAGAGGGCAAGCCTTACGTGGATCGCGCCATGCGCCTGGCGCCCGATAATCCCGAAGCGCTGCGCCTGCGCAGCGAGTATCTGTGGAGCGCCAATCTCGATGCGCTGGACAGGGCCACCGCGCTGCGCACGCCCACGGTGGAAGGCGTGCGCATGTATGACGAGGGCAATTACCGCGTCACGGAGACCACCTATCGCGGGCCCTCGTCGCTCGATCGCGGACGCGCCGACGGGCTGGATCAGGCTGCTCGCGAAATGCGGGCCGGTTCGCGTGCCGCGCTGGAAGCCGCCATACGCGCCAACGCCGGCGCTCCCGAGGGCTTCGTCTTGCAGGCCGAGTCGCATTCCGTAAATAAGCGTTTCGACGAAGCGCGCGCCACGTTGAATCAGGGACTCGCCAAGTTTCCCCGCTCTCTCGTCCTGCATGAGGCGATGGTGCGCCTGGCCAAGCGCACACGCGATCAGGACTTGGAGGACGACGAGCAATCGGCCGCCTTCAATCTGTTCGAATCCACCGCCGGGCCCAAACTCCACAAGGCGTGGCGCAACCTTCTACGCACCGATTGGCCGGCCGTGAATGCCGCGCTCATCGACGCCAGCCGCCTGGACCCCACCGACGCGCGCATTCCGGCCTATCGCGCCGTGATGCTGGAGCAGCAGGGGCAGCGCGCCGAGGCCGCCCGCTACTGGCTGACCGCCTTGGCGCTGGAGGAAGCGCGGCTCTCGTTCGACGAATCGCCGACCTCCGCCGGGGTAACGCGCTCTCCCTCGTCGCTGGGACTCGCCCTCGCCTTGCGGCAGCGCGTCATTGGCAATGCCAAGGATTCTCCGCTGGCGCTCGAAGTGGCGCGCGGCGCCGCGGAGGAGGTCGCGCGCATTCATAGTGGCGACCGTTCGATGTTGATCTGGCGGTATCTGCTGCCCGATCCCAGAATCGAGTCGGCGCCGGGACGGGACAAAGAGGGCCTGTTCCGCTGGGCGCCGAATGCCGCCACGGTGGCTGCCAACGCGCGGGTTTCCTATGGGCGCGCCTTGGCTGCGTCGGGCGATGCGGCCGGCGCGCGCGCGCAATTCGAAGAGGCGATTGTGTGGGGGCAGTCCGGGGGCGTCAATATGCCGCGCACGGCAGGCAGTTCCAATCCTGCCGACCTGGAACGCGATTTCAGCAATGGCATCGCCACCGGAGCCATCGCGGAAGCCTATCTGGAGATGGCCAAGATCGCCCTCGCGCAAAAGGACACGAATGCCGCGCTGGCGTATTACAACAAGAGCACCGGCGCCAAGCCCTCGGTGGAAGTGCAGCAGCAGTTGGAAGAGGTGCTCGACAAGATTCGCAACCCCAACCAGCCGGCCACCACCGACCCGCGCCGCTTCAATCCGTTCGGCAAGAAGAAGAAACTGCCATGATCGTTTTCCTGCTTCTCCTCGCCGCCATGCCGCTGGCGGCGCAAGATGTCTTTTCCTCGGGCGATGCCAAGCCGGCGCAGCGCGAGAATCCCTGCCTGGTAAGCAATCCCAATGGCAATTGCAAAACGTTCTACTACGATCCCGATGCCCAAAACGGTTTGAAGGATGCCACAGCGCAGTGCTTCGCTTACACGAAGACCTGCAAATGCGATTGCTGGACGATGCCCAACGCCAAACCGGCCCCCACGCCGCTCAAGCCGCAGGCTCCGATCACGCTTCCCGGCGGCATTTCCACCGGCGCCACGCCGCGCCCCAACACGCCCGGGTGGACTCCGGTGCCGCCCGGCGAAGTCTTCGGTTCCGGCCCCGGGTACATGAGTCCGCGTCCGCCTCCCGGTCAGAAGATCCTGCCGGGCGAGGTTGGCCCCGGTATCCGCGCCGCCGTGCAAGCCGGCAAATGCAAAACCGCACTCCACAATCAGCGCGACATTTACCTCAATTGCCCCGGCTACGTCCCCGATTTGGTCAACGACCGCCTGCAGCCCGATCCCAACGCGCCCGACCCCGCCCCTTCGCCCATCAAACTCTACGGCACCATCTCCACCTCCGATCAGCCTCCCGACGGGGCGTCCGATAAAGGCAACGGCAACGGCTCGCGCTTCGGCGTCGGCAATATCAATGATGCCGATCCGCCGCTGCTGGTGACCGCCAAGATGATGGAGGGCATCGACGATTGCCTGAAGGAGAATCTCCGCTCCGATATCGCGATGCTGCCGTTGACCTATGCCGCGCAGCGATACCGCGGGTTGAAATCCATCATGACCGCGTATGGCGTGCTGGGGAATGCCAACAGCGTCGTGGCGGACATCAATAAGACGCTGGCACCCGGTCAATCGCTGGGCGACCGTTCCTACGAGATCGGGCGGCTGCTGTGCGAAGGCTACTCGTTGGGCGACGCGCTGCATCCCAAGGGCGGCGATGCGGGAGGCGAGGGTCCGGCGCTGGATCCGATAAGGCCGGTAAATCGTCCTGCGATTGCGCGGCCCGCTGGTCCCAAGCCCACGCCGGCGTATCGCGACCCTACCGTGAAATCGGCGCTGGAGCGCGGCATCACGCTGGAAGATCACAAGGCGCTGAACGGCATTGCGCAGGCGAACGGGTGGAATATCGCGGTGCGCGATTCCAATCCCTATGCGATGCGCTGGATCGGGCATCCCGACGCGGTCGCCAAGCCTGTCGACGTGAAAGCCAAGACGCTCAAGCCGCCCACCGCGCAGCAACTGGCCAAAATGTCGCCTGCCGAAAAGGCGGCCGAGGCTGCCAAGGCTCCGTACTACGGCCTGGCCACCGCCCAGGGCATGACCAGCGGCGAACTCTCCCTGCTGCGGCTCAAGCAATACAAGGTAGACGATCCCACCAAGGGCTATCTGCTGCGCACACCCGAAGGCAAAGTGATGTACTCCGATATCGACATCCACGGCATCTACGACAAGGCCGGCAACGATGTCTGGCCGAAAACGCCGGAGGGCGAAAAGGCGCTGATCGACGGGCTGAACGGCTCCACGCTGGAGCGCATGTTCCAGCACGGCCCCCAGGATGTGTACCCGCGCCGCAACGACCCCACCGGACCCTCGTTCGGGCCGCAGCCTCCGGTGACCATCTACACCGCCGATGGCCGCACGCTGTTCATCGACTCCATTCCCAAGTTGGAGGCGGCCTACCGCGAAATGGGAGTAGATTGGAATACGATCTATCCGCTGCCGGCGGCTAGGTACGCTAGATAATTGGGGTCGGAAAACCTGTTTTACCGAATTGAAAAAAAGTTTGCGTTTCAAAACCAATGACTTGCAGGCAATCGGCGGCGTGCATCGCGAGGCGGCGGGATACCGTGTAGCTGAAGAGAGAGCAGTTGCCAAGCCTCCTCGTAATACATCCCATATCCTCACAACAACCCCACCCGCTCCTTGCGAGCGTTTCCCACCCCGGACTGCTCTCTCTTCAATAAAAGATTTCTTTGACTTTTTGTCCGATTCGGGTTACCTCTCACATATGCCAGAGGGATCGCATCGTTTTCAGGTCGGCTCGATCAATTGCACCGTGCTCAGTGACGGGTACTACTCTTACCCCGCCCGATGGTTTTTCTGCAATGCCGATCCAGACACGCTCACGCACGCCCTCGAAGACCACCATCTTCCCCCGGATGAAGTGCTGAGCCCCTACACCTGCCTGCTGATCGAGACCGGACGTCACGTGGTGCTGGTCGATACCGGGGCGGGCGATGTTTCCACCACCAGCGGCGCCATTCAGGCACGCCTGGAAGTGGCGGGGATACGTCCCAAGGATGTCGATACCGTAATCATCACGCACGCCCACCCCGACCACATTGGCGGCGCGATCGATCTATGCGGACGTCCCGCGTTCCCCAATGCGCGCTACGTGCTCTCCGAAACCGAGTGGGAATTTTGGACCGGGGCGCGCTCCGATATGCGGTCGCTGCGCGTGCCCGAGGCGGCCAAGGACTCACTGCAATCGATGGCGCGGCGCTGCCTCGGCGTGTTGCGGCATCAGATTGAAGCAATCCCCGCGGAGACCGAAATCGTACCCGGCGTGATTGCGATTCCGGCGCCCGGGCACACTCCCGGACACCTGGCGGTGCAGATCGAATCGGAGGGCCAGCGGCTGCTCAATCTGGGGGATGCCGCCGTCCACCCGCTGCACCTGGAGCAGCCGGGCTGGCAGAATGGCTTCGATCTGCTGGCCGAGCGAGCCCTCGACACGCGCCGCGAATTGATGGAGCGCGCCATCGCCGGCGACATGCACCTGATGGCCTTCCACTTCCCGTTCCCCTCAGTGGGCCGCGTGGAAAAGTACAACGCGGGCTGGCGCTGGACGCCAGGCTGGTGACCCAATCAGAGCCGCGACCGTAAGGGAGCGGTCGGCAAGTCAAGTGAATTAGCAACTTGAGGCTCGAAGTGGGAAGCCTACCACCGAGGCAATATGCGTTCCCAATTAGGATCGACGTGCTTCCGCATTTCGGCGGTGTCGTCGCGCTTGCGGAAGGGAATCTTCTCATAGCGCTCGCGTCCCCGCGCCAATTGGTCGTAATCCAAATCGACGCCGAGTCCCGGACGATCCGGAATGCGCACGCAACCGTTCACGAACTTCACGCGCCCGCCGACGATCACCTCGTCCTTTTCCATCTGCCACGGGTAATGCGTATCGCAAGCGTAAGTCAGATTCGGACAAGCGGCCGCCACATGCGTCATGGCCATCATGCTGACGCCCAAGTGATTGTTGGAGTGCATGGAGAGCCCCATGCCGAGCACCGCCGTCAGGTGCGATAGCTGCTGCACCTGCCGCATGCCGCCCCAGTAATGCGGATCGCAAAGCACGATCTGCACCGCGTCGAGCTGCTTGGCCACCGGCACATCCGCGAAACACGTAACCGCCACGTTGCTCGCCTGAGGAGTATCGTTGCCTTCGGCCAGCAGCCGTCGCCGCACTTCGCCCATGCCTTCGAGCGAGGCGCAGCCATCCTCCAGATACCCGCCATCGGACAATTCGTCCTTCAACGCGCGGCCCACTTCCACCGTCGTATCGACGCTCCACGCGCAATTGGGATCGATGCGCAACGGGTACTTGGGTCCGAACTCGCGCCGCAGCGCACGTATGCTTTCGATTTCGATTTCGGGCGCGAGCACGCCGCCCTTGAGCTTGATCTCGCGGAAGCCGTACTGCGCCACCATCTGCTTGCACTCGCGCACGCAGGCCTCTGCCGAGAGCACCTCGCCATACTCATCCTCGCGGATATCGTCGCCGATGCCGCCGCCGCCCCCATGCTTATAGAACAGGTAAGCCGAGAAGGCGACCTCGTCGCGCACGCGTCCGCCGATCACGTCGCAGACCGGCTTGCCTACCGCCTTGCCGATCAGATCGAGACACGCAATCTCGATCGCGGCGAAGGCGCGCGCGTGCCGGTCCAGGGGATTCTCCCCCGGCACCAGATAGGTCTGCGAACGGCCCCCCGGAGCGCCTGCCATTACCTGCTCGGCGTCCCGACTCAGATCCTGCCACAAGCCGGCGAGCTGGAACGGGTCCATCCCCGTTACGCGCGGACGCAGTTGTTCCAGCCCTGCCAGCTGAGCGTCGCCGCCATACGTTTCGCTGAAGCCGGTGATGCCGGAATCCGTCTTCAACTCCACGATGGTGCGGAGCGCGAACGGCGCGTGCAGGCCGTACGAACTACGCAATGGTGGATCGGCAATCGCGATCGGATGCAGTACCAATTCCGTGATTTTCATGACGGGTGGATGGAAATGTGAGGGGGCCGATCTCGAAGGTCTGTTTGCGCTTACTTGCGCGAGCCGCGGCGCGGGTTGCGGAGTTCGGACTGCCGCACTTTGGCCTTCTTCCGCTTGGGCTTGCTGATCTTAAAGGTGCCGCTGCCTACGTACTCTGCCTGATACAGTTTATCTTCCGCCAAAACTTTTCTCCTATTGTCTTACGAATTGGTGCTGCGAATATTTGATCCCCCATTGTACCGCGCATTATTCTGGAAGATGAAGATGGGGGTTCCACAAACACACCTGGGCAGCGAACCGGCCGTGCCGCTGGTTCCGGAACTCGGCCAAAGCCGCATTCCGCACACTTTCCGCGCCATGCGCCACCGCAATTTCCGCCTCTTCATCGGCGGGCAGATCATCTCGCTGGTTGGCACCTGGATGCAGAATGTGGCGCTGAGCTGGCTGGTCTACCGCCTCACGCACTCCGAATTGCTGCTCGGCACCGCGTGGTTCTGCTCGCAGATCGCAGTCTTCGCACTCGGTCCGCTGGGCGGAATCGCGGCCGACCGCTTCTCGCGCCGCAACGTGGTCATCGTCACCCAGACCCTCTCGATGGTTCAGGCGTTTCTGCTGGCAGCGCTGACCCTATCGGGGCGTATACAAGTCTGGCAGGTCCTCACGCTCGCCGGAGTGCTGGGCGTGATCAACGCGTTCGACATGCCGGGACGCCAGGCGCTGGTCATCCAGATGACCAGCAAGGAAGACCTGATCAATGCGATCTCGCTGAACTCGGCGGTCTTCAACGCGGCGCGCGTGATAGGCCCCGCGATCGCCGGACTACTGCTCGCCGTGGTCAGCGAGGGCACCTGCTTCGTGATCAACGGCGTGAGTTTTCTGGCCGTGATCGCCTGTCTTCTGGCCATGCGACTGCCGCCCGCGGAGGTCCGCGAACACGCGCCCATGCTGCAGCACCTGGCCGACGGCTTCCGCTACGCGGCCAATCATTCTGGAGTGCGGCGCGTGCTGATGTTGATGGGCGCCGCGACCCTCGCGGGCATGCCCGCACTGGTGTTGATGCCCTTTTTCGCCGACGACATCTTCCACCGCGGCTCGCGCGGACTCGGGATCCTGATGGGCGCGATGGGAATCGGCGCGGTCATCGGCACGCTAACCCTGGCGCGCCGCACCAAGCTCTCTGGCCTGGGCAGGGTGATGGCGATCAGCGGCTTCACCACTGCGGCCTGTTATCTGGCGTTCGCATATTCGCCCTCGTTCTATTTTTCGCTGGCCGTCATGCCGGTGATCGGCTTCAGCGTGATGCGTCAGATGGCCTCGGCCAACACCACCATACAGACTCTGATACCCGACGAATACCGCGGGCGCATCATGGCGCTGTATTCGATGACCGTGGTGGGACTCGGTCCCTTCGGGAGTCTGGCGGCGGGCGCGCTGGCCGGCCGTTTCGGCGCGCGCGATACCATGGCTGCTGGCGGCGTGCTGGCGCTGGCGGCCGCCGCGATCTTCACGTGGCAGTTGAGGAGAGAACCCATTGCGGCTTAAATTGACGATGTTCCTGACCCTGCTGGCAACTGTTCCCGCCGCATCCCAGACGGGGGCCGCCCAAATGTGCGCGCAGATTCCTCCCCTTGCCGAGCAGCTCACGAAAATCTCCGGCATGCCGCTGAAGCACCCCGTGCCATGCGATTTCATCTCTAAGGAGAAGATCAAGGAGTTCCTCAACAAGCGCATCAAAGAGGTCGCCAAGCCCGAAGATCTGCGTGCCGAAGAACTCACGCTCAAGAAATTCGGCCTCGTGCCGCCCGATTTCGACCTCGCCAAAAACACCGTCGAACTGCTCACCGAGCAGGCCGCGGCCTTCTACGATTACGACAAGAAGAAGCTCTTCATCACCGACACCACCACCGGCGATAGCCAGGAGCCGGTGCTCTCGCACGAGATCGCGCACGCCATCGCCGATCAGAACTATAACCTCGCCAAGTTCATCAAGGCCGGCCGCAACAGCGACGATGGCGCCACCGCGCGCCTCGCGGTGATGGAAGGCCAGGCCACCTGGCTAATGAGCGAACTGCTGGCGCAGAAGTCCGGCCAATCGCTCAAGAATTCGCCCGGCCTGCTCGCCATGATGAGCGGCGCTACCGATGGCGGGGCGGGGCAGTATCCCGTCTTCGATAAATCGCCGCTCTACCTGCGCCTGACACTGGTATTTCCTTACACCAAGGGCATGCTCTTCCAGCACGCCCTCTTCGACCGCGATGGTAAGAACGCATTTCCCGAGGTCTTCCTCAAGCCTCCCGTCTCCACCCAACAGATCATGCATCCCGAGAAATATTTCGCGGGCGTGAAGCCCACTGAGCCCGAACTTCCCAAGTCGAATCTGGGCAAGGGATATAAGAGCCTGGTCGGCGGTTCGCTGGGCGAACTCGAGCATGCGGTCATGCTGGAGCAATATTCAGGCAAGCAACTGGCAGGTGAACTGGCGCCGCATTGGCGCGGCTGTAGTTTCGAGATTTTGGAGAATCGGAAGGTGGGGCGCGCCGTTCTGTATTACGCGGTGGAGTGGGACGACGAAGATTCCGCCCGCCGGTTTTTCGCGGCGTATCTTGCGCAGCTTTCAAAGAAATGGAAGCTGCTACAAATCGAGAGTCAGAGCGCCGATGTGCTTAAAGGCACTGGCGACGATGGCCGCTTCGAGTTGCGCCGTACTGGTACTAAAGTCACCAGCGTAGAAGGCTTGCCGCCTACGCTAAACTGAGAGCTATGAAGGTCTTTCGGGCGCTCACAGCTATAGCACTCATGTCGGTTGCGATGCCATTCGGCCGCGCGGCTGTCCTACCGCGCCCGTCACCTGATTTCGGCATTAACATGGGCCGGGCCGAGCAACTCCGCATCAGCCAGTACAAGGGCAAGACGGTGGTTTTGGCGTTCATCCTGACCTATTGCTCGCACTGCCAGAAGGCCGTGCAGGTGTTGTCGAAGTTGCAACTGGAGTACGCGCCGCGCGGGCTGCAGGTGCTGGCATCGGCGACCGAGGACATGGCTGCTGCGGCGCTGCCCGGTTTCCTGCGCCAGTTCGCGCCGCCCTTTCCCGTGGGGATCAATACCACCGCCGAATTCATCAACTACATGCAGCACCCGGTGATGCTGCAACTCTACATGCCGGGCGTGGTCTTCATCGATAAGGACGGCATGATTCGCGCGCAGTACGAAGGGCGCGACG
>JBDTPR010000115.1:0-13063 GCA_039932635.1 Candidatus Solibacter sp. | reverse complement strand
CCGTAGTACCCCACCGCCGATGCGCTCACCAAAATCCGCGGCGGCGCGCTCATCTTCCCGAGCGTCGCCACCAGATTGCACGTGCCGGTCACGCGGCTGTCCCGTATGCGGCGCTTAACCTCCGCATTCCAACGCTGTGCCACAGGCTCGCCGGCCAGGTGAATCACGGCGTCGGCGTCGCGCAGGCCGGCCTCGGGCGCCGGACCCTTCATCGGATCCCACACTGTCACGGCGACATTCGGCGGAACGTTGGTGCCAGCATGACGGCTGAACACAGTCATCTTGTGGCCTGCGCCACCCAGATTCTTAATTAGCCGCCGTCCGATCAGCCCGCTCGCGCCCGTCATCGTCACATTCACGCCATCAGCTCCTTGCCCGTCAATTCCAGGTACTCGATCTCCCTTATATACGCACCCACGTTGGTCTTCCGTTCCATGCCCGAACGCACCATGGAACGAATCGTGCCGAATACCGGCCGGTCGGGCCACGGCCGGTCATGCAGACCGAGGCACCACAGAATATTGGTGTAGGTGTTAGGGTCGTCCCCGTCGAGGGCGTAGCGATCGTGCAAGTAGAGCATAATGGCCAGAGCCTCCGCGGCGCTTGCTGCCCATTCTACAATCTTCTTCCCCCAATACATGCGGTAGTAGCCGTGGATTTTACCCCTAATTCGCAATTCTTTTTGAGTGGCATTCCACAGATCGTCATGCGACGCCGCCGCCTCGAATTGATCTCGCGTGTAGCCGGTGCGGGCATCTCCCCGATGCACCGCGATCGACTTTCGCGCCCACTCCGGCAACGCATCGAGCGAATCGTAGCTCTCCGCGTAGCGCCGGAAATTGAAAGCGAGTTCGCGCCGCACAATCAACTCCTCCAGGAATTCCTCCGCGATCAGCTTGTGCTCCTTCGCATATTCCTGCACTGCCAGCGCGATCTCCAATGACGAAATATGGCCATAGTGCAGATAGGGACTCAAATCGCTCGTCGCATGCGCCGACGGTTCGTTCTTATCCTTCGCGTACCTCCGCAGCCGGTCATCCAGGAATCGCCGCAATAGCCGCATCGCCGCCTTGCGCCCCCCACGAAACGCCATCGAGCGCGCAATTGAGTGGTCGATCTCGCAGGTCGCCACCAGTTCCGCCACGTTATCCCGCGTCACCTCAGTATGCAGATGACTGAAGTCCTCCGTACTCCGGCAGCGTAGTGCCACCTTGGGCACAGGCCGCAAATACTCGGGCAGCATACGATGAATCTTCGGCCGGATCGCGTACGCCGCGTAGCTGCGCTCCGGAATCTTATTCATCGGCACGATGCAACTCGCATCCACCGCCAGCAATTGCACGTCCACCGTCGGTGTAGCACGCAGGCAATCGTCGGTCACAATCGACGCAGCCCCCGCGAGCACTTCGCGCATCGCCGCATCGCTTCGCGTTTTGCGACGAGGCAATTGGAAAATGTACCCCACGCCCAATTTGCGCAGCCCCGCCTCGAATTCCGCTACGCCCTCCAGCACAAACGTGTGGAAGCGGTCGCACGCCGTGGGGTACGCGCACGAGAGCCTCTCGAAGCACACCAGCGGCAGCCCCATCCCGTTCGCCAAGTCCGCCGCATACAGCAGCGCGTGGTTCGATTCCACCCGCCGGTTCCACCGGCACCAGTACAAAACGTATTTCCCACCCGGCCGGACCGGACGGTCATTCAATGCGCGCACGCGCTCGTCCATGGACACTACACCCTGACGAATTCGATTCCGGTTCTCTCCCGGCAGGTACAATTAATTAGAGATGAGGGCCTGGAACCGCGCAAAATTGCTATGGGGCTATCTGACGCACCGGGCCACGCTCGACGCGCTGCCGGTGGAGTATATCGTCGAGACCACCGCCAAGTGCAATCTCTACTGCCCCATGTGCCCGCGCGAAACCCATCCGCAGCCTAAAGCCGACATGAGCGACGAGGTATTTCGTACACTCCTCGCCGAGTCCGGCAGCACCGCCGAGCACATGATGTTGATCGGCCTCGGCGAGCCCTTCATGGACCCCAAGATCTTCGAGCGCATCGAGTACTGCCACCGCCACAGCGTCTCCACTCTGCTCTCCACCAACGGCACCTTTCTCGACGAACGCTATGCCGCCAAGGTCCTCGATTCCCCGCTCGAACAGATCACACTCAGTTTCGACGGCTTCAAAAAGGAGACCTTCGAGTTCTATCGCAAGGGCGCGAAATTCGAAAAGGTCCGCGACAATTTCCTGCGCTTCGCCCGCCTCAAACACGAACGCAAATCCAAGCTCCAGATCGTCGTCCAGATGGTCCGCATGGAGGGCAACGCCTCAGAGGTAGACGACTTTCTGGGCTTCTGGAAAGGCGTCCCCGGCGTAGATGAACTACGCATCAAAGAGGACGAAACCAACCTCATGCGCCCCGATGCCGGCCACGCCGCCAGCGATTGGAAGCATCCCTGCCACTACCTCTGGCGCGGCGCCGTCTACATCAAGCAGAATGGCGACGTGTACCCGTGCTGCCAGTCCTACATGTTGGATGGCAAGCCGCTCGGCACCATCGGGCAGCAGCCGCTCACGCAAATCTGGAATTCCGATGCCATGCAGGAAATGCGCCGCCTGCACACCGCCGGCCGCGGCGGCGAGGTCGATATCTGCGCGCGCTGCTGCACCACGATTCCGCACCCCGTCCTGGTCACCGGCAGCCTGCTGCTGCACGGCAAGACGGTGCGTCGTATGCTGCCCCTTGTGGAACGATTGACGTACCTCGCCAAATTGCCCTCGCGACTCCTGCGTCCTCCGGCGCGCACCGCATGACCCGCGTCCTGATCACCGGCGGCACCGGCTTCGTCGGCGGACAACTCGTCAAGCGATTGCGCGCCGAAGGCATCGAGACCACCCTTCTCCAACGCCCTGCAACCGACCTGCGCGATCGCGACGCGGTCTTCGAAACCGTGCGCCGCGCGAGGCCCGACATTGTCTTCCATTGCGCCATCTCGCGCGGTCACCCGGCCAACGCCGCGCAGCGTCTCGAGTCGCTCGAATCCAGCGTGATGGGCACCGCCTACCTCGCCGAAGCCGCGGCCGAAGCCGGCGTGCAGCGCTTCGTCCACATCGGCAGTTCGCTGGTCTACGCCCCGCAAGAGCGCGAGTTCCGCGAAAGCGATCCCCTGCGCCCGCCCACTTCGCGCGGTGCTGCCAAGGCCTGCGCCGCCCTCTGGCTTGAGCAGTTCGCGCGCTCCACCAAATTCCCCGCGGTCGAACTGCGACTCTTCTCGGTGTACGGCCCCGGCGAAGGGGAGCGGCGCTTCATTCCCACGCTACTCCGCGCCGCCCTCTCTGGCGAGCCCATGCCGCTGCTCGCCGCGCCTCCCCGCGACTTCATCTACATCGACGACGTGATCGACGCCTGCCTCGCCGCCGCCCGCACCAGCGTCGCGCCAGGTGCCGTCTTCAACATCGGCACCGGAGTATGCCATACCAACCAGCAAGTCGTCGCCATCGCGCGCCAGGTCACCGGCCGCCCCATTCCGCTCGCCGACGCTCCGTACCCCGGCAGTCCCAGCGACCGCACCCACTGGCTCGCCGACATCTCCGCCGCCCGCCGCGATCTCGGCTGGAGTCCGCGCCGCTCGCTTCCCGAGGGCCTCGCCGCCACTTGGGAATATCTGCGGCGCACGCAATGACGGGCGTCAGCGTCGTATTGCCCGTATATCGCAATGCGGAGTCGTTGGCTGAACTACACACGCGCCTCAGCCTTGCCCTCGCCGCGGAGGATTTCGAACTGATCTTCGTGGACGACGCCTGCCCCGCCGGCTCGGCCGCCATCCTGAATCGCCTGGAATTGCAAGACCCGCGCGTACGCGTCATCACCCACGCCCGCAATCAGGGGCAACGGCTTGCCCTATGGCACGGACTCCAGGCCGCGCGCGGCCAAATCGCGATCACCATGGATGCCGACCTGCAGGATCCGCCAGAAGCCATTCCCCAACTGCTCGCGGCCCTCCGCGCAACCGGCACAGGTGCAGTCTACGCCGCCCGTCGCGGCGCATATCAGGGTCGCTCGCGCATGGCGACATCACGCGCCTACCGCGCGGTTCTACAAGCCCTCACCGGCATTCCCGGCGACGCGGGCGCCTACCTCGCCATCACGCGCAAAGCGCTCGATGCGATACTTCCCATCGAAACGCCCTCACCTTATTTGCAGGCCCTGCTGGCGTCCACCAGACTGCCCTTTCACGGCGTCCCTGTGCAGCGCGCTATCCGTCCGGCGGGCCAATCCGCCTATTCGGAATGGGCGCGCCTTCGCCTCGCAATGCGCAGCCTGTTCGATGCCTGGCAGGTCAAGCGCCGCCCCTGATCACCAGCACTGATCACCAGCACTCATCACCACCCATAAAGCACGCACGCGCCCAGATCCTTCCGCATGTGCATCTCGGTGCGCACGAATCGCGTGAGTTCCCGCGGAGCGAAAAAAATCCCTTCGAATTCCGGATCCAGGCAAGCTTCGGCGATCTCGCGCCGGCGCAATGAGTCGATCAATCGCGCTTCCCCTCGCTTTCCGAATGCGGATGCGGCGGGATAGTCGAACGGCGTCAGGTTCGTCAGCCCCGTACCCAGGTAATAAAACCCCGCATGCAGCGTGATCAGGTACGGCCGGTGCCCCGCCATCACCGCCTCCCGCAGTCCCTTCACTCTACGCTCCACCATCGAACGATCGGCGATGCGCATCGGTACACCTCGGAAATGCGGCACGCGCATCATCGACATTTGCCCGGTGGCCGCGAACCATGCCGGCGATAACGCGATCCACACCACCGCGGGCGCGAACCAAAGTGTCGCGGCGCGCAGAGCCCAAATCGCCGGCGCGCCGGCGTCCTTCACCGCCAACACCGCGCCGATCAGGAAAATCGGCGATGCGTACGCCAGGTGACTCAGGTCCGAAATCGGATAGAGAGTCAATAGGGCTCCCGCCGTGAAGCTTGCCGCGAAATTCACTTCCCCGCGCTCGCCGCGCACCCGCAGCCATGCGGCCACAACCGCTGCCACGCAAACCGCGGCGGCCGCCAGCGCGCAAAACGAATACGTCAAACGTAGCTGGTAGCTCCAGGTTGGAGCCCCGCGCATTTCGGCGAGAAAGCGCGCCACCGTGGCAGATGGCGGAAAGCCCACCGCGAGATATCTGCCTTTGGCTGTGAAGCCGTATTCCAGGAACTTATCCCAGCCGCCCGATAACCACACCGCCGCCGACACAGTTCCCGCCGCACCCGCGAACCCCGCGGCCGCCCGCGCCAGCCCGCGCCATTCCGCACGTGCCAGCAACGGCACGCCGAGCGCCAGCGCGGCCAGCACGGCGACATTCTGCTTTGCCCCTACTTCCAGTCCCGCCAGAACCCCCGCCAGCCACAGCCACCGCATCACTCCGCCCCAGTGCCATTCCAGCGCCGCGCGCATCACGCACAGCAACAGCAAGGTGGAGAGTACATTGTAGATCGAGAAAGCCGGCTCCAGACCGTAGACCACCAGCGCGCAGAACACCGGCGCCTGCCAGCGCGAGTTCACGCCGCCGCGCCGCAACGTGTTCCAAACCACCGCCGCAATGCCCCCGAACAGCAGAAGTTGCAGCAGGCGCAGACCCAACATTTCACCACCAGACATGCGCTCGAACAGGCTCGCCAGATACGGCCCGATCGGCCCGGCGCCAAAGAACACATCGCGATATAAGACTTCGCCTGCAGCCAGGCGGCAGGACACCTGCAGAAACCAGCTCGAGTCGCCCGTGCCCATGCCGGTATCGAGCGGAGTCAATAGCGTTAGCGAGAACAGAACGGCGGCTGCCAGCACGCCGCCCGCGACCTCGCTTCGTGTCAGGCGATGACTCCTTCAACCTTCGGCCAACTGGCCCCGGAGAGTCGAAATTCCTCGCGGCCGCATTCCACCGCCGCTGGCGTACGTAAACTCGCCTGTCGCAGTGCGCCGCGAATCCGCGGTACCAGCCGTGAAAGCGAGCGCCCCTCCGTATCGCGTGTGAACGACCTGCGCAGGAACGAGAACGAGCAATCCAGCCGCGCCATTTCCGCCATCAGCAGGCGGCAAGGTAATGGAGCGCCGAGTTCCGGCAGCGTCAACCCGCCGAAGCCAAAGGGCACCGTGAACTCGCGCCGCACCTGCTCCACGGTGCCATCGGCAACCGCGTCGAAGATACTCGCCGCGCCGCGGTCGATCGCGAGATCGTTCAGCCCCATGTAAACCCGCGCCACCGGCAGGCACGCCAGTTGCGGCGCACATTCCACCGCCTCGCGAGTCTCCACCAGAATGGAAAGCCGGCAACGCCCCGCCACCGCCTGCAGCACCCGTTCCACTTCGCGCGGCGCCCTCACCATCGGCAGGAAAATTTCGTCCGCACCCGCTTCAATTGCGTCCTCCACTTCCATCTCCGTGAAGGTGTGATACCGATTGATGCGGCAGGCGACGTTCGCCCTCGTATAGCCGCGCACCCGCCGCAAATCGTCCAGCGTGTCGCCGTTGATCTGGGTATCGGCGCCTGCCTGCCGGGCCTCTTTGCCCAGGCGCTCGCAATCCACCATGATGGTGTCGATCCCCGCTGTCACCGCTTCGGCTATGCGCTGCGGCTCGGTACAGAAGTAGACCAGCGAAAAAGGCGCTTCCTTCATCCCACCCTCTCGCATAAGGCCACCAGCGACGACCCCCACGGCCACTTCACATATTTCCCCAGCGCCAGTTCCACCCGATTCACCAATCCGAGAACACGATTCACCAGCGGACCCGGCAGATCTTCGCGATCGCGCATGCGTGGAGAATTGCGCCCCAGCAATCGCGTCACAACGGTCAGCGGCAGCAGCAGGCACTGGTAGTAAGTCAGGCTGCGCACGCGAAAACCAGATCGCGCCATCGCCGCCGAAAACGTGGCGCGCGTGTACCGCCGCTTGTGTCCCGCGCCAATATCGCGATAGCTCCACAACCACGGCATCGCCGGAACCGTGGCGAGTATCCACCCGCCGGGACGCAGCGCGCGGTGCGCCTCGCGCAACAACATGTCGTCGTCCACGTGCTCCAGCACGTCCAACATCAGCATTCCCGATATGCAGGCATCCGATACCGGCAGGTGCTCGGCTTCTGCCTGCACCACCGGTACTCGCAGTTCACGCTGGAGTTGCGCCAGCCCTTCAGGCCGCAGATCTAGCGCCACCGTGCTGCGCCCCTGCTTCATCAACTCTCGTGTGTGAATTCCGGTGCCGCAGCCTACATCCAGAATCCGGTCCGCGGCCAGCGTGGGACACCGCTGCAGGAGTCCGAAAATAATCTGACGCCGGCCGGTGAACCAGAAATGGTGCTGCTCGATTTCATTTAGCCGCTCCAGGCGCTCGCGGCTGAAGTCAATGTTAGACAATCCCTTACCCCATGCTCCCTCGGGCAAATTTGATTGTATGTTACTCCCAGGCTTAATTGGAATAGTTAGTATCTTTAGTTATTATAAGGCTACCCACACTGACTTCGTCACAGTATATTGATCGAGCGCGTCCTGCCCCAGGTCGCGTCCAAAACCGCTTTGTTTGTAACCTCCGAAGGGCGAGCCGGAGTCAAATGCATTGTAAGTATTAATCCACACGCTGCCCGCGCGGAGTTCGGCCGCCACACGGTGCGCCGTTTTAAGGTCGCGCGTCCAGACCGCTGCGGCCAGCCCGTAATTCGTGCCGTTGGCGATCCGAATCGCCTCGTCCGTATCGTGGAAGCGCAGTACGCAGAGCACCGGCCCAAATATTTCATCGGTCGCGATCCTCATCGTGGGAGCAACCTCCGTGAAGATCGTCGGCTTGACGAAAAACCCGTTGGCCTTATCGCCCTCGGTATCGCGCTCGCCGCCGCAAATCAGCCGCGCACATTCCTGCTTGCCGATCTCGATATAGTCCAGCACGCGATCCATCTGCCGCGCCGATATCTGCGGCCCCATCTGCGTTTTCGGGTCGAGCGGATCGCCGAGTCGCAGCTTGCGCGCCCGGCCGGCAAGGTCTTCGACGAACCGGTCGTGTATGTCGGCGTGCACCAACAGCCGCGACGCGGCCGTGCACATCTCCCCCTTGTTCCCGTAAATGCCCCAAAGCGCGGCGCGAACCGACGCATCCAAGTCGGCATCCGGGAACACGATATTCGGCGACTTCCCGCCCAACTCCAGACTCAGCCGCTTCAGGTTCGAGACGCCCGAATTCTGCAACAGCTTACGTGCCGTCGTCACCGAGCCCGTGAAACTGATCTTATCGATATCCTCGTGCAGCGCCAGCGCTTCTCCCGCCGTGGGACCGTACCCCGTGATCACCGTGAGCGCGCCTTCGGGCAAGCCCCCCTCGCGACAGATCTCCGCGAAACGCAGCGCACTTAACGGCGTCAACTCCGAAGGCTTCAGCACCACCGAGCAACCGCACGCCAACGCCGGCGCCACCTTCCACGCCGCGGTCTGCAGCGGGAAATTCCACGGCACAATCGCGCCCACCACGCCCACCGGTTCGCGCAGCGTGTAGTTCAAATAGGGACCATCCACCGGGATCGTGTGGCCGTAGATTTTACGCACCCAGCCGGCGTAATAGTGGAAGCAATCGGCGGCCGGCACGACGTCCGCGCCTGCCGCCTCACGCAGCGTTTTACCGGTCTCCTGCGAGATCAAGCGCGCCAGTTCGTCCTTGTGCTCCAACAGCAGATCGCCGATTCTATGCAGAATCCGCTCGCGCGTCGAAGGGTCCAACCCGCGCCATGATTTGCTCTCGAAACTGGCACGCGCAGCGGCAACCGCGAGGTTCACTTCTGAGGCATCGGCATCGGGCACACTGCCGAGAAGCTGGCCGGTAGCGGGGTTGAAGACTTCGATCTGGGAGGACGGCATTGTTCCTCTAGTTTGCCAGAGAAGCCCTCTCAATTACGGTGTGCCGCGAATCGTAATGCCCACCAGCGCTAGCGTCAGCCCGATCATTACCACCACCGTGGCCCAGGAGACGCTATTGAACCACCGCGAATTCGTCCACTGGCCCATGATGTCCTTTTTGTTGATCAGAATCACCATGAAAATCAGCACCAGCGGCAGCAGCACGCCGTTCAGCACCTGCGAGAGCAGAATCATCCTCACCAGCGGGAAACCCGGCAGCAGAATCGCGCCCGCCCCGGTGACGATCAGCAGCGTGTACAGCCCATAAAAAATCGGCGCTTCGTGCAGTCGCTTATTGACGCCCGATTCGAAGCCCAGCCCTTCGCACACCGAATACGCGGTGGAAAGCGGCAGAATGCACGCGGCGAAAATCGACGCGTTGAACAGCCCCGCGCTGAACAGCAGCACCGCATACTGCCCGAACGGCCGCAGCCCTTCCACCGCCTCCTGCGCCGTCTGAATCTCCCGGGGACGCACGCTCCAGATCCCGCCCGCGCACGCCACGATGATGAAGAACGCGATCACCGAGGTCATCACGCAGCCCACAATCACCTCCACCCGCGACGATAGATAATCCTTCGCTGTAATGCCCTTCTCCACCACCGCCGCCTGCAGGTAGAACTGCATCCACGGTGCGATCGTGGTGCCCACCATGCCGATCAGCATGTAGATATAACCGGGTTCCAGCAGCAGCACCGGTTTCACGCTGTACAGCGCCGCCTCTTTCCAGTCCGGCTTCACCAGAAAGCCCGAGAAGATGTAAGTCACATAAAAAACGCAGGCGAAGAGGAAGATCTTCTCCACGCTGGCGTAATTGCCCTTCACTACGAGCAGCCAGACCGCAATCGCCGCCAGCGGCACCGAGATGTACTTACTGATTCCGAATAACTCGAGCGACCCGGCAATGCCTGCGAATTCGCTCATCACGTTAGTCAGGTTGACCATCACCAGCAGCGCCATCAGCAGAAATGTAATGCGCAGCCCGAACTCCTCGCGGATCAAATCCGAGAGTCCCTTCCCCGTCACCGCGCCCATGCGCGAGCACATCTCCTGCGTCACAATCAGCACGAGCGTGATAGGCAGCAGCGTCCACAGCGGCAGGTATCCCCATCGCGCGCCCGCCTGCGAATACGTGAGGATGCCACCGGCGTCGTTGTCCACCACGGCGGTGATGAAGCCCGGGCCAAGCACGGCGAAGAAGACGGCGAGTTGATAACGGAACCGGCTAAAGAATTTCGGCATCCGTCACTTCTGCCTTAATACGGAGATCACATCATCGGCGGTGATGACACCCGCAAGTTTGCCGTCTTCGTCCACTACGGGTAGGGTCATCAGATTGTATTTGTCGAAAAGCTCGGTTACGCGATCCTGTTTCTCGTCTACGGTCACCTGAATCAAAGTTGCGGAGGCCAGGTCCTTTAAATGAGCGATCCCCGCGGCAATGAACAGGCGCGCCATCGGAATCGCCGCCGTGAGCCGCTCGTCCGCATCCACCAGGAACAGCGTATTCAAGGTCTCCAGCAGGTCTTCGTTGCCGCGGAACGCGCTCATCGCATCGGCCACCGTGGCGTTATCGTGCAACGACACGTACTCGGTATTCATCATGCCCCCGGCCGTGTCCTCTTTGAACTCCAGCAGTTCGCGCACTTCGGTCTTCGGCGCTGAGTCCATCTCATCGAGAATCTCCTCGCTGGTCTCCTCTTCCATCTCGGACAGAATATCGGCGGCTTCGTCCGGCGACATTTCCTCCATGATGTCCGCGGCCTTCTCCGTTTCCAGGCTCTCCAGAATGCTGGCCTGCATCTTCGGATTCTCGACCTCCGACAGCGCATCCGCCGCCGCCTCGCTATCGATCGTCTCGAAGATCGCCTCGCGTTCCGCCGGACCCAGTTCCTCCACGATGTCCGCCAGGTCGGCGGGGTGCATCTTCTCCAACATCGTGTAGGAGATATTCAGCCGTATGCGGCGCAGCGGATCGGGCTCCACCACGTTGGCGAATTCCCAGGAAATCGAATTCGGCGGAATCGGCCGCTGCAGGCGGCGAATCCACATCACCGGCATGACCCCCTGAAAAACGCGCCGAAAGATGCTTCGCACTCCGATATCGACTTCCAGCACATTCAGCGTGTCGCGCACGCCATCGTGCTGAATCCCCATCGTGATATCGTTCACGCGCACTACCTTGCGGCCGGTCACGTCGATAATCTGCTGGTCCAGCAGGTCCCGGGCGATGCGCAGCAGGAACTCGTCGTCGTGGTAGGGGACCAGGACCTCCTCGCTCAGTTCGATCCCTTTCTCGAGCGAGATCGAGTGCACCTGGTCGAAGCGTATCGCCAGCCACGCGTCGGCTCCGCCCACCAGCAGGCGATCGATTCGCGAGGGGTGTACCAACGGGACAATAGCGGCGTCCTTCACCCTGCCGATACGGCGGCCTTTAAGGTCCACCACCGGCATGGATAGCAGTTCCGTGAAGTAAAGGAGGTTCTCCGCCATCGAATACGTCCCAGCGCCAGACAGATGCGAGCGCCCCAAAAGGGACGGAAGTTCGACAGTAGTTCGGATGCGCTCTACACGGCTTTTCTGACGCTATTTTTAATATGGCGCATCGCTTCCAAAGTCGCAACAAAAAAGTACGTTACGGGTCAGGGAGGTTCCTACCGCCGCATCGCTGAGGGCACCCGCAAAGACGCCACGGAACCCCACCCCGGAGGCCCCTCGAACGGCCCCGCCAAACGTCAAATCAAAGATCATTTTGTCCTAAATTAACTCTTACCAAGGCGCCTTTTCCGCCGCCCGCCGCAGTGGTAGTCTGCCGCACCAACACCGTGGCGCCCACGTAAATTTTGACAATTCGGAGACAAGTTATTCCCGCGCCTTCGCTATCATCTGGGAGTAGCGTAATACGCGCAGGGCAGCGGCTCTGGCAGTCAGATTCCTTCGGGGGAGTAAATGCGAATATTGTTGCTGCTGCTGGTGGTTTCTGCGGCTGCCGCGCAGAATCAGCCGGCAGCCGCGACTGCCTCAGCTTCGGGCTTTGTAGGCAGTAACGCTTGTAAAACCTGCCATGCCGATGTGTGGATGAACTTCTATAAGAATCCCCACTTCAAGAGCATCGCCTCGGGTAAGGAATCCGAAGATAAAACGGGCTGCGAAGGCTGCCACGGGCCGGCGGCCAAACACGTCGCCGCCGGCGGCGGTAAGACAACAATCGCGCGCGCTTTCTCCCTGATGACGCCCAAGCAGGCTCTCGATACCTGCCTCGGCTGCCACGCGCGCGACCTGGCGCGCAGCAACATACAGCGCTCCGAACACACGAAGAACGACGTGGCCTGCATCAGCTGCCACTCCATTCACCACTCCACCACACCGAAATATCTGCTGTCCAAAAAGCAGAACGAGATGTGCTACACCTGCCACGCCACCGTGCGAGCGCAATTTTCCATGCCCTCCAAACACCGCGTCAACGAGGGCGTCATGCAGTGCTCCGATTGCCACAACCCGCACGGCTCCTTCGACGCCACCTGGAAGATGGGCCAGAAGCCGCGCATGCTGGAGCAGGCGCTGAATTCCGAATCGCCCTGCATCAAATGCCACATCGATAAGCGCGGTCCCTTCGTCTTCGAGCACGCCCCGGTGCGCGTCGAAGGCTGCGAGACCTGCCACAGCCCGCACGGCTCGATGAACGCGAAACTGCTGCGCCGCCCCGTGGTCTTCACCGTCTGCCTGGAATGCCACAACGGCGCTCCCGGCTTCGGCACGCGCTCCGCAGACGTGGGCGTACCGCTGCAAACCAACAAACACAACATGCTCGATCCCAAATTCCAGAAGTGCACCACCTGCCACGTCATGGTGCACGGGTCGAATAGCGATCCCTATTTCCGAAGGTAAGCGCCATGACGACACGACTCTGCATCTTCTTCGCGGCAATCGGAACGCTCGGCGCTCAGCAGGTAGTGGCTCCCACCCCGGAGACTGTCGGCTCGCCGCGCGGGGAGAATCACGCCAACTACAACATCACCAATTCGTTCGAACTCGGCTACCGCTGGAGCCTGGTCGGCGGCGATCTCGGCGAGTACCGCAGCGACGTCAATTACCGCAATGGCCTGCGCCTCCTCTCCAGCAGTTTCTCAAT
>JBDTPR010000114.1:0-13096 GCA_039932635.1 Candidatus Solibacter sp. | reverse complement strand
CATGCCGGAGGCTTCGTGCAGCGCGAAAAGTCCGCTGGAGCACTCCGCGTTTAGAAATTGGCAAGGGCCTTGAATATTGAGAAAGAGGGCAATCTTGGCCGGGAACATCGCCGTCTCATTGCCCATCCAATAAAAACCGTTAAGGCCGATATCCGCATCTTGCAGGAGCTTTTTGTAATCGTCCGACAAGCTCGAAACAAACAGCGCAGTGCGCGCGCCCGCGAAATCCTCGGGATGATGTCCACTGTCTTCGATGCTCTGCCAGATCACCTCCACCGCGGAACTGGCGCTGCAGCAGGCCGCGGCCGCCGACAAGGAAATTCGCGCCGGGCACTATCGCGGACCCCTGCACGGCATTCCCTTCGGCCTCAAGGATCTGTTCGATACCAAGGGCATTCTCACCACCTTCGGCGCGGAACCCTATCAGACTCGCATTGCCGAGAAAGACGCGACAGTGGTCGAGCGGCTGCGCAATTCCGGCGCGGTGCTGATGGCGAAGCTCTCGATGGGCGCGCTCGCGCAGGGCGGCCTCTGGTTCAAGGGCATGACGAAAACGCCGTGGAATACGGAGCAGACGTCGAGCGGGTCCAGCGCGGGCTCGGCTGCATCCACCGCCGCGGGCCTATTGGGTTTCACGTTGGGAACGGAAACGCTCGGCTCCATCATCTCCCCGAGCCAGGCCTGCGGCACCGTAGGCCTGCGTCCGACGTACGGCCGCATCAGCCGCTACGGCGCGATGGCGTTGAGTTGGACCATGGACAAAGTCGGGCCAATCTGCCGCGGCGTGGAAGATTGCGCCATCGTCCTCAATGCCGTCTACGGGCCCGATGGCCATGACCGCACGGTGGGCGCCGACCCCTTCCACTGGGAACCGCGCAAGCCGCTCGCCGGTCTGCGCGTGGGCATCCTGCAAAAGGATTTCGACCGCGCGCAAGGTGAACAGAAAAAGATTTGGGACCAGGCCATCGAGGTTCTGAAGAAGGCGGGCGTGAAGATGACGCCCACCGAATTCGTCGAAGACGGTCCCACCATTCGCTTCCTCCTCAGCGCCGAAGCCGCCGCCGCGTTCGACGACATCACGCGCGACGGGCAGGTGCGCAATCTGCGCGGGCAGAACGCCGGCGACTGGCCGAATACATTCCGCACCTCGCGCCTGATTCCCGCCGTCGAGTACATTCGCGCACAACGAGCGCGCACCCTGCTGGTCGCCAAGTTCGAAAAGTTCATGGCGGATTGGGACGTCCTGGTGATGCCGCCAAACTCGCTCTTGACCACCACCAACCTCACAGGCAACCCGCAAGTCGTGATGAAATGCGGCTTCACCGAAGGCGCCAAAGCGGACGGCACGAAGGTGCAGGTGCCGCGCTCCATCAGCTTCCTCGGTAAGATTTACGACGAAGGTTCGCCGCTGCGCGTGGCGCTCGCCTACGAGCAGGCCACCGACTGGCATCGCAAGAATCCAACGCTCGAAGCCTGACGCGTTAGCGCTTGGATTTCGGCTCGGCCGGCGGTGTGGCAGTCTGGTACTGCTGCTGCATATTCGCCTGCGGCTGCTTCTCCATCATCACGAGTTTCTCGCGCAGCGTGTCACGCTCGCGAATCACGTCCGCAATGGTAGGCCCTTTCGACTCGCTCCCGGGCCTGGCGGCCACCTGCTGTTTGTATTGCGTCTCTTCCTTTCTCACGCTGTCGATTTGAGACTGCAACACCTGCACCAGTTTCGCGTTGTTCTGCCGCGCCGCATCGGCCTGCTCGTGCAGCAGGCGCTCCTTGTCGGCCTGCGATTTCAGCAGCAGCGCATCGGCCTCGGCCTTCTCGGCGCGTTGCCGGGCCTCCACCGCGTGCGAGCGCTCCGCCTCGGCGCGGGTGTATTGCCAGATCGCCACGCCCGCCGCCGCGGTCGCGATCACGAACGCGATGCCCAGCGCCACGGCGATCACCGCCACGCGATGTTTCGCCGCCGCGCGGACCTTGGCTTCCGCCTCGGCCTCGTAGCGCGCCTGCCAGGTGAGCACGGCCTGCGCCAGCGAATCGTGATAGATCTCGTACTGCTCCTCGCCCAGCCGTCCATTCAGCGGCGCCACCACTGAGAGGATACGTTTGTCGGGTCCGGCGAGATTATCCAGCAGTGCCTTCACCGTCTCCGTGGACGTCTTGGCGAACTTCGCCAGATTGGGCACGGTGTGCGCGATCTTGCTGCCCGAGGGCGTCACCAGGTGACAAAAGACGGTCGCGCAGATGGCGCGCTCCCCTTCGGTAAGCCCGGAGAGAGCATTCTCCAGGTGCGTCTTGATGATGGTCTCGGCGCCGCCCAGTTCCCGCAGCGTGGCCGCGCGCAGGACGTGCGATCTGCGCAGCACTTCCTCGCGCCAGAGCCGCGTCATCACCAACTGAAAGTAAGGCGTCTCCACAGCGTCCGCGACCGTGTCCGACCCGACGGTTCCCTGCCCCACGTGGCCAATCAGCACCCGGCCGGTATGCGATTGCTCAATCACCAGGTCCACGAGTTCCGGCTCCACGGTGAATTTGCCGGGCACCTGCCTGGCCTGGTCCGCCATTTCGTTGTAGTGCTCCACGGGCTTGAAGATGGCGTCGCGCGCGCCTTCGCCGGTGAGGTGATGAATCCGCAGATAGTTGGCGAACAGGTTCGGGATCAGCGGCTTGAATCGATCCAGCCGTGCGATCGAATCGTCGCGTAAGGAAAGCACGAAATTGGCGGGCAACCCGGGACGGTTGGCCGCCGCGGCGAACTGCGTGGCGAAATCATCGGGCGCGCCCGCCGGACGATACAGGAAGTACTCCTCAAACTGATCCAGAATCAGCAGCAGATCTCCATCGAAACGCGACCCCGCCTGCACCAGGAGTTCATCCAGCGGCAGCGTGGGCGCCAGGCCTTCCAGGTAGTCCTGGCCCAGCAGATTGAGCATCGCGTCGGAAATGGCGGCGCGCAACTTCGTGAGGATATCGCCCTTCCAATCCTTGAAGTAGACGACCGCGATTTCGGGCTTCTCCCCCAACTCTCGCGATCGGGCGATCCGCTGCCGCACTTCGTTGACGATTCCGGCGCGCAGCACCGAACTCTTCCCCACGCCGGAAGTGCCATAGAGAATGGTAAGCCGCGAAGCGAACAGGTTGGCGAGAATCCGCTGCTGGTCGCGTTCGCGACCGAAGAAGAACGGCGCGTCGTACTCCGTGTAGGGCACCAGGCCCACGAAGGGAGATTCAACCTTTCGCTGGGCCATCATTCGTCTCCAGGTGCTCCAACAACTCATCAATCGTCTTTTCGAAAATGGTGAGCTGGCGGCGGCTCCAGAACTCCTTTTCCAGCGGCAGCGCCTTATGCTGGATGGCCCAGGCTGCGCGGCGTGAGGGCCACTCCTGCCAGATCTTGTGCAGGATCACGCGCAGGTTCCAATCCTGCAAGCCGTAGCCGAGGAAAAGCATGTGGCTCGTCTTGAAGGGCTCGGCGAAAAGCGATGGGATCGCAGTGTTGGCCACCATGCGCGATAGGAACTGCACGTAGTCGTCTTCGGTGATCAGATAACTGTCGCGCTCCGGCGCATCCAGGTCGGCCGAGCCATGCATTTTATAGATGATGGGCGCGCCGTCTTTGGGGATGACGAGTTCGTTGGGCACCTCCTCCTCGGGCGTGGTGGAGGTGTTGGTCCCGCCGTCGTAGCGACGGTAGAATAGCGTGGGCGCGCCATTGCGATACACCACGTGATGGAACGACTTGCGCTTCACCTCGAACGCCTTTTCCAGCAGGCAATCGTAATTCGTGGTGACCAAAACTTTGCAGGGTGAATCGGCCAGAAACAGATGCAGCCTGCCGGGCTCGTACGCCTTGGCGAAGACATCGCGAAGTTCGTCGTCGAGCCCCTGCCGCCCAGCGACCCCTTCAAAGTACTGCGCCACTCGCGTCAATTCAGGCGTTGCATTCGAAGGGTACCCACTGCGGCGATCCAGGTACTGTGCGAGTTCCCAGGCCTTCGGGAGAAAGCCGCTGTTGGGCGAGTTCCAGTCGCCGCAGGCCGGCGCCCGTAACAGGCTTGCGCCGGCGCCGAGAAAGGGAATCACAAGACCGCGGCGCAACCGGTCGAGCATCAACTCGTACGGCGGTTGTGGCGATTGGTCAACGGCTGGGGGGATCGGAGGATTGCCGGGTGCGGGAGTCATACAAACCACCGAAGCGTCCCGCGCTCCTTCCTGTGTGGGGCAGGATGGCATCCTGCGGCCGATTGGCAATCGGCCCGGCGAGCGAAGCTCGTCGATTGGGGGACCTTCATCCTCACAGGTAACGGCAACCGCGGCATCTACGCCTCCAGAGTGCGGACAGTATGTGTTTAGGAGCTTAACATTTCTTTGCACGAGCAACCATTTCAGGCGCCTGCGTGACAGGGTATACTCCGAACAACCGGACCCGCAGCGTCACGAACCGCACATGCGCCTTCACAAGCCAATACGTCGCGTCACCTTCCGCGCCTGGCTGTGTGCGGCCGCACTACCCGTGCTCCTCACCGGATTGTGGGCGCAGCGCCCGTTCCGCGAATACATCCCGATGGAGGGCGGCGATAGCGTGGCGGCCCTGCCGTCCGATTACCTGGACAAAGCGGAACTCGTGCTGGGCCGCTTGATGTACCCCTCGGGCGGTGGCGGCGGCCGTGGACGCGGCGGAGGCAACTGGCTCAATGGCGGCACCAATTGGACGGTGGATTATCCGCGCGGAGACCGCACCTTCGCTGTGGCCATCCGCCGCCTGACTCGTGTCGACGTGCGCAGCGTGGAGCAGCCCGTCAACCCGGACGATGGCGACGAAATCTTCCACTGGCCCTACCTCCACGTCGGCATGCCCACCAACTGGAATCTCTCCGACGGCCAAGCCACCCGGATCCGCGAGTACCTGCTGCGCGGCGGCTTCATGCTTTGCGACAGCTTCTTCGGCACCCAGGAATGGGCCGGTTTCGAGGCCGGCATGAAGCGCATTTTCCCCGACCGCGAAATCGTCGACCTGCCCGAAGAGGATGCCATCTTCCACACCGCCTACGACGTCAAAGAGCGCTATCAGGTCGGCAATTTCCGCTCCATGCTGCGCAACGGCAACACCTACCGCGCCGATGGCGACAAGCCCTATTGGCGCGGCGTACGCGACGACAAAGGCCGCGTCATGGTAGCCATCACTTTCAATAATGACCTGGGCGATTCCTGGCAGTTGGCCGACAACCCCCAATACCCGCAGAAATTCTCCTTCCTCGGAATCCGCATGGGCGTGAACTTCGTGATCTACACGATGACCCATTAGGGTACCCTGGGAGAAATCCCATGCCGCAACAAACTGCCGAAATTCCCGTCGAGATCTACCGCGCCCGCATCGCCAAATTACAGGACGCGATGAGGGAGTTCGGCCTGCGCGCCGTGGTGATGGAATCCGGCCCCGCCATGATGTATCTGACCGGCGTACGCTGGGGCCGCAGTGAGCGCACCTTCGCTGTGGTGATCACGCAGACCGGCGATCCGGCGTGGGTGCTGCCCGGCTTCGAAGAGATGCGCGCGCGCGAACTCATCAAGGTCGGCGACGACTTACGCGTCTGGCAGGAAGACGAGAGTCCGTACCAGCGAATCGCGGGAATCCTCAAGGATCGCGGCGTAGCGCTGGGACGCGTCGGCATCGAGGAGTCAGTTCGCTTCTTCGTGTACGACGGGGTGCGCCAGTCCAGTCCCCAAGCGACCAAATTGGAATATGTCAGCGCCCAGCCGGCGCTCAGAGCGGCTGGTGTTGACCTCACCCAACCCGCCGGACGCGGCGGCCGGAAGCAATAGCCTTGACATTGCCCGTTATGCGTACTAATTAATTAGTATGACTCGTTGCCGGTTCCGCCTCGCTGCGCTGTTTTTGGGCGCGGCAGGCCTCCTTTCCGCCGCCGGAATCGAAGGCCGCGTGATCGAGGACCATACGGGAAATCCGCTGGCCTCGGTGGAAGTGCGCATTGCCAAAATCGGGCAGCGGACCCTGGCCGCACATTTGGAAACGGATTCCAGCGGGCAGTTCAAAGTGCCGAATCTCGCTCCCGGCGAGTATCGCATCGACGCCGCCAAATCCAATTTCATCGGCGCAACCGTGCGGCTGGCCGCCCTGCCCGGACCGCTCACCATCCGCTTGGTGCGCTGCGCCGTGATCGCCGGACAGGTTGTGGATGCGCAGGGCCAACCCGTACTCGGCGCGACCGTGTACGCCCTGCCGAAGCCGCTCGAAGGTCCGCTGATGCCTTACAGCCAGCCCACGCCCGGCACCTACACGCGGGTCGGCGAACGCGGGCAGTATCGCCTGCATAGCCTGCCTCCCGGCGAGTACGCCGTGGTCGCAACCTACGGAGCCTCCACCGCGATCTTCGGTTCCAGCGGCGGCGCCGACACGAAACCCGGCATCGGCAGCGGCGTGCAGGCGTACCCCACCAACCAGCGCCCCCGATATTTCGCCGTCGCCGGCGGCGAGGTCTTCCCCAATATCGATTTCTCCATCGCGCCTTCGGGATTGCGCACCATTAGCGGCAAGGTGGAACTGCCCGACGCGAAGAGCCGCTACTGGCTCGCCCTCACCACCACCGACCAGCCGGGCCTCGCCACAGCCGTCACAGCCACCAACGCCGACGGCACTTTCCGCTTCGAAGGCGTGCCCGCCGGGTCCTACACCATCACTGCTTCGGGTCCCGTACGGGGCTACGGCGGCAAGGCCATACTCGCCGATGCGCAGACGTTCGGACGCGCGCAGGTAGGCGTCGCATCGGACGTCGAGGGCCTCACCATCGCCCTACAGAAGCCGCGCAGCGCCAGCTTCATTATGAAATCCGCGCCGGGTACGCCGGCGGAAGGCGGCTGCCCCGCCACTGCGCAGGTCACGCTCACCGCGCTCGAGGACTTCGCGGCCCAAATCGACCGCAGCGGCACCATCAACGCCGTCAAGGAGCAGACCGTGGCGAATCTGGCGCCTGCGCGTTACCGGGTCGGCATCAAGGGACTCGGCGAAGGCTGTTACCTGGCATCGTCGCCGGTGCTCGATCTCTCGGCGGGCGCGCCCTCCGCGGTAATCGCACTGCAGGTGGCCGCCGCGGGCTCGATCCGCGGCAAGCTCTCCGGCGCTCCCAATCCCCAGGAATTCTCGGTGGTGCTGCTCGCAGCCGACGCCGACACCGGCACCGATCCGGTGCAGGTCGTATTCCCCGATTCCGGCGGAAAATTCGCCTTCGCCAGCTTGCGACCCGGACGCTATCGGATCGCCACCCAGCCCGCCGGAACCAATGCCCGTGCCCGCTGGGTCACCGACGCCGCCCACATGATTGAAATCCAGATCGTGGCGGGTGCGCCCACCGAAATGGAATTGCCCGCTCCCAGGAGCCAACCATGAGATCGCTCGCCGCCCTGCTCCTCCTCTGCGTCGCCGCCGTCGCGCAGGAATCCGTCAAATCGGTGGAAGACACGCCGAAGACGGGCTCCATCACCGGCGTCGTCACAGTCTCCGGCACGGGCGCCCCCATGAAGGACGTGCAGGTAATTATCGGCCGCGGTTCGCCGAAGGAAAAGACCGCCGTGACCGACGCCAATGGCCGCTACACCCTGCGCGATATCGCTCCCGGTGCGTCGCTGCGTATCATCGCGGCGGCGGCCGATTCTTCGGGTCGCATTGGCGGCTTTGGCCCCACCGCCTCCAGGCTGATTAACCTGGCGCCCGGGCAGGATCTGGCAGCCATGGATTTCCAACTGGTGATTCCCGGCCGCATCGCGGGCAAAGTCGTCGATCAGAACAACGAGCCAGTGGTCGGCATCTCGGTCTACCTGGTGGCGCGCGACTATTCCTACGGCGCCCTGCGCGCCGTCTTCGCCGGAGCCGGCAATACCGACGATCAGGGCGAATACCTCCTCGAACGCGTGAGCCCCGGCCGCGCCTACGCGGTCATGGCCGGACGCAAATACCGGCCGCTCGGCCCCCTGTCGGACGCGCCGCTCGATCCCGCGCTCCGCCTGCCGGCCGTGGTGCCCACCTTCTACCCGAACTCCCGCACCCCCGAAGGCGCCGAACCCCTGACGCTGCGGCCCGGCGAGCGCCGCGAAGGCGTGGACATTCACCTGGCGCGGTCACCCTCGTTCTGCCTGGAAGGCGTGCTGGAAGGCAATAGCGGGCCGGCCGCCATCACCTTCAATATTTCCGAGACCCAGCCTGCCAGTGGGAGACACGGCACCGGAGGCTTCTACATGGCGACCCCGGGCGGCAAAAGCGGACCCGACGGCAAGATCCGGCTCTGCGACCTGCATCCCGGCGATTACGAACTCTCGGTTTCGGAGTACACCCCTGGCTCCTTCGGCAATATCAATGGCTTCGGCGCCGTTGTCGTCAACGTCTCTGACCGAGACCTCGCAGGCGTGCGCGTGGGATTGCGCCCGCGCATCCCGGTCTCCGGCGAAGTGGTCTTCGACGGACCGGCTCCCGAAAAACCCCTGGAGCAGGAAATCCGCGTCAATGTCGAGACCATCACCCGCACCAATCGCGGAACCGCGCAGGTGAAAATTCCCGGCGAATTCAGCTTCGAAGGTGGACTGCCGATGGACGAATTCAGCGTCGATTTCATTAGCGTCCCCTCCGGCATTTATGTGAAGGATGTGAAGTACGGTGACCGCAGCATCCTGAACCGCACCATGCGTGTAGGTACGGCGATGGGCAACGCCGGCCTGACCATCGTCCTGGGCCGCGACGGCGGCAGCATCGCCACCAACGTAGCGGACAAAGACGGCAATCCCGTCGCCGATTGCACCGTAGTCATTCTGCCCGCCACCGCGGAAAACGAGGCCGCCTTCGCCGCGGCCTTCAAGAACGGCCAGACCGATCAGTCGGGCCGCTGGACCGGGCCGACAATGGCGCCCGGCAAGTACGTCGTTTTGGCCACGCGTGACATCGTCAATCGTTCCCCCGAAACCGTTGCCAAGCTTTGGAAAGCGCGTGCACGCGGCGAGGAAGTCGAGATCGTCGCCGGCGGCAAACCGTCCGCCCACCCAACCCTAAAATCGTTGGATTGAGGTGGGTCCTCAGAGCCGCGACCGTGAGGGAGCGGTGGGGTTTTCGACCCCCCATGTGCTTGACCTCTTTTCGAAACGTTAATCCTAGTACCCACCACGTAAAAGATGTGCCTGCCGCAGGCGCGTATCCCTTCGGCACTTACCCCCGCCCATAAAGAATTTTTATCGGACGGATGCAGTTAAAAATCCTTGGCAAACTTATCCTCAGAGTGCGGAAGATTGCTTGTTTTGTCGCATTTGCATGTGGTAGAGTCAACCAAATTCCGAGTTGGTGTTAGGGGGTACAAATAAAATGAAGAAGTTAACGGCGTTGGCGCTTTTGTGCGCCAGTCTGATCTATTCGCAGGTAAATACCAGCCGCATAGACGGAGTCATCACAGATCCGGCGGGTGCGGCGGTTCCTGGCGCCGAGGTAACCGTGAGTAACCTCGCGACCGGCCAAACCATCAAGACAACCAGTAGCGAGCGCGGCGATTGGGCCTTGCCCTCCATGGCCGCGGCCACATACAAAGTAAGCGTTACCAAACCGGGCTTCAAATCCGGCGTGGCTCCCGAGGTTCTGGTCAGCGCCGGCGTTCCCGCGACGATCAACATCAAGCTTGAAATCGGTGCGGCAACCGAAACCGTGGAAGTGGTCGGCGGCGCGGAAATCGTGCAGGCCACAAGCGCCGCGGTCAGCAGCACCATAGGCGGACGCCAGCTTTTCGAACTCCCGTTCGCCACTCGCAATGCGGTGGAACTGCTGGTCACGCAGGCCGGCGTGCAGACGCCCGGCAATCCGCGCAGCTCTTCGGTCAACGGCCTGCCGCGCGGCGCCCTGAATGTCAGCATCGACGGCATGAACACCCAGGACAATATGAATAAGTCGAGCGACGGCTTCTTCAGTTACATCTATCCCTCGGTGGACGCGTTGGACGAATTGACCGTCACCAGTTCCGCCGGCGGCGCCGATTCTACCGGCCAGGGCGCGGCACAGATCAAGTTCACCACCAAGAGCGGTTCCAACGCCTTCCACGGCGGCGGCTTCCTCCAGAAGCGCCAGACCGGCTGGAACGCCAACTACTATTTCAACAACCGTGACGGCCTGGCCCGCGACGTGATCAAACTGACTCAGCGCGGTTTTCACGTGGGCGGACCCATAAAGAAGGACCGCGCGTTCTTCTTCGTCAACTACGAGCAGTACAAACTGCCCGGCACCAAGAGTTATACCCGCACCATCTTGACTCCCGAGTCGCAGAAGGGAAACTACACCTACTGCCCGAGCCCGAATACGGCCGCCCAGTGCACTGCCAACCGCAGCCTGCTGCGCAATGTCAACGTGCTGACACTGGCCGGAGCGGCCGGCTACACCGCCACGGCGGATCCCATCCTGTCGAAGACCTTTGCCGATATCACTGCCACCACGGGCGGGGGCAACCTCATCTCGCGTGAGTCCAGCAACAACGATTTCAGCCGCGTCGATCTCTCCTATCAGCCCGACGGCAACCAGATGCGCCACTTTTTCACCACGCGCCTGGACTACAACGTCACTTACAACCATCACCTATCGTTCGTCTACAACTACGACAAATACGATTCCACGCCCGACTTCCTCAACAACGTGGTGGCTGCGTTCCCCGGGTCCGGAACCATTCTCGGCACCAACGTCAATACCGGGCAGCGCAGCAATCGTTTCGCCGGCACCATTTCACTGAGGTCGCAGTTCGGCTCGCGAGTCACCAATGAATGGCGCGGCGGCCTGAACGGAGGCACGGTGCTGTTCTTCGATGCCGTCGGCAGTTCTTCCCTCTTTTCCGCGTGGCGCGGCTACCGGCCGGTGCTGCCATTCGGACTTTCCGACGTCAGCACTGCCACCAACTCCTCGCGCCGTAATTCGCCGGTTAAAGATCTCGGCGACACCGTCTACGTGGTGAAGGGCTCACACCAGATCTCCGCGGGCGGCAGCTTTACCCAGATCAACTCCTATCAACAGACGGTGGCCTCCGGCGTGATGCCCAGCATCACTTTCGGTATCGTCACCAACGACCCGGTCAACACGGGTTCCACCAGCATCTTCACCGGCACGAATTTCGCCGGCGCTTCCACGTCCCAATTGACGGAAGCTTCCGCTCTGTATGCCGCCGTGACCGGTCGCGTCTCATCCATCGGCCGCTCCGTGGCTCTGTCCGAGAAGGACAAAACCTACGGCCCCAACCCGACCATCGACCGCAACCAAATGAAGGAATACGGCGCCTTCGTGTCCGACACCTGGCGCGCCAGGCCGAACCTCACCATCAACCTCGGACTGCGTTGGGAAAAACAGGGAGCGTTTGAAAACCTGAACGGCTTCTATTCGCGCGTCGGTCTGGAAGGCCTCTACGGCGTCTCCGGCGTGGGCAACCTCTTCAAGCCGGGCACGCTCACGGGTTCCGCGCCTACGTTTAAAGCGGTCAACGACAACGCCTACACCGTACCCGCGCAGTGGGCGCCTTCCGTTGGTATGGCGTGGCAGGTTCCGAAAATGTCCGGCGTGCTGGGCAAAATCTTCGGTAGTAAGGAAAGCGGTTCCGTTTTGCGCGCCGGCTATGCCATTGCCACGGTCCGCGAAGGCCAGAACATTTTCATCAGCGTGTGGGCAGCCAACCAGGGCCGTTCGCTCACCACCACCGTGGACGCCACCAACACCCCCGCCGACTTCGGCGCTCCGGGCAGTGTACTTTTCCGCCAGGCGAACCTGCCGGTCAAGTCCGGTGTTCCCAGCACCCCCTCCTTCCCGATGCTGGCCACTTCCAGCACCAGCGTGAACGACTTCGTGCCCAATCTCAAGGTTGGCTACGTGCAGAGCTGGAATATCGGCTGGCAGCGCGAACTCGGCCGCAACACGGTGATCGAAACCCGCTTCACCGGCAACCACGGCGTCCATCTGTGGCGCCAGTACAACCTGAACGAAGTCAACATTGTGGAAAACGGTTTCCGCAGCGAGTTCCTGGCCGCGCAGAATAATCTCCGCATCGCGCGTGGCGGCGACATCACGCGGAATACCAACATCACCAACTTCGGCAACACGGGCTTGGCCGGACAGACCGCGGTGCCCATCCTGCAGACCGCGCTCGGCACCTCCAGCGATACCACCATCGCCAGCAACCTGATGCTCGGCCAAGCCGGAACCGCCGCGGCCGCCCTCGCCAACAACTCCACCCGCATGGGCAACCTGACCCGCGCTGGCTATCCCACCAACATGTTCTACGTGAACCCCACCGTGATCAACCAGGGTGCGTTCATCGTGAACAACGACGGTTCGACGTTCTACGACTCGCTCCAGGTGGAAGTCCGCCGCCGTATGGCGCAGGGCATGTCGATCCAGGGCAGCTACGTCTTCGCCAAATCCCTGGCCAACGGCCCTGTCAACAGCGGCTCCAGCAGCGCGCAGCCGACAACCCTCCGCAACCTGAGCATCGATAAGGTTCCCACCGCCTTCGATCTCCGCCACGCCCTGAAAGCCAACTACATCTACGAGTTGCCTTTTGGTACCGGCAAACGCTTCCTGGGCTCTGGCGGCAACGTGGTAGTCCGTAAGTTCGCCGAAGGTTGGGAACTCGCGGGCGTCATCCGCATCCAGTCGGGTCTGCCTTTCTTCCTCAACGGCATCGCAACCTACAATGCCACCACCAACAACACCGGCATCGTGCTGCACAACATTACCAGCCAGGAATTGCAGAAATCGGTCAACATCCGCAAGACCACCGGCACCGACGGCAAGGGCATTGTCTACTACCTGCCCGACTCGCTGATCGCCAACTCCCAGGCAGCCTTCAACGTAGGCGGCAAGACTCCGGCCGATGTCGATAAGAGCAAGCCGTACCTCTCGCCCGCCCCCGCCGGACAGCTCGGCTGGCGCGGCTACCTCTACCAGAACTGGAACCGCTTCTACGACATGAGCGTCGTGAAGCGCACCAGGATCGGTGAGGGTTCCAAGAACATCGAGTTCCGCGCCACCGCACTCAACGTCTTCAACCTGACCAACTTCGGCAACAACGGCGCCTATGCCAACGTC
>JBDTPR010000113.1:0-13127 GCA_039932635.1 Candidatus Solibacter sp. | reverse complement strand
GCGAGGCGATGGAACCGGGTTTGGCCGGTTCCGTTGCCGGCATGCCTAATTGTGGTCCACCAGTCCGGGTACCTGTGGACCATCAAACACCGGCAATACGCCGAGCGCGCTCGGCCGACGGAGGAACTTATAAGCCTCGCCGGTAAAACGGGCAGAGAGGTTCACGCCTCGTGCTTCCCGTTCACACCTGCTCTTGCTGACCTTGCTCTGGAACTCAGGCTGAGGAAGGATATCCGCCCTGTGTTCATGGTCGGCCCGGCAGCGGCGCGACATCCCGAGGCAGTTGATTTCTGCAACGCCACCGCCGACGGGGTGCACTACTAGGCTAGAGACTCACTAGCTAGGCCGCGGGGAAGTCGCACTCATCTTCTCGCACAGCAGCCGCAACGTGAGCACAGGTACTCCCCCGGATACCGCCCTTTCTCTGCGTCAATACAGCCCGCCGTGTATTCGCAACACCCCGTTGATCCCCTACGCTAGAACCAGAGGCAAATCCGATGGCAGACTTCTATCAAACCGGCGTCGTAACCACCCTTCATCGTCTGACACCGAACAGCATCGAGCGGCTCGAGGCGGATCTTGAGAAGTTCTCCCGGAACAAGCCCATTGGGTTGGTCTTGCCGGCGCTCTACTCGGAGTTCGAAACGCTGGCCATGCAGCGAATTGTGCCCGAGCTCCGGAAAGTTCGCTACCTGCAACGAATCGTCGTCGTGTTGGCCAAGGCCACGCCGGAACAGTTCGACCGGGCACGAAGCTTCTTCCAGGATTTCTACGCGCCGGTCACGGTCATCTGGGTGGACAGTGACAGGATTCAAGCGCTCTTCAAAATGCTCGAAGATCGGGGTTTGTCAGCGGGAGCCGATGGTAAGGGCCGTTCTTGCTGGTTGGCGTATGGATACCTCCTGGCGATGCGCGACTGCGGCATGATCGCCCTCCATGACTGTGACATCGTCAACTACGATCGGCAATTGCTGGCACGGCTATGCTACGCGATCGCACACCCGCACCTTCCATTCGACTTCTGTAAAGGCTACTACGCGCGCGTTACCGACAGAATGCACGGCCGCGTGACTCGACTGTTTATGACGCCGCTGATCCGGGCACTCCAGGGGATGGCGCCCGGAACGCCGTTCCTCCACTACCTGGACAGCTTCCGCTACGCGCTTGCCGGCGAGTTTGCCATGGACATCGATCTTGCCCGCGTAAACCGCATCCCCGCGGACTGGGGCCTCGAGGTCGGAGTGCTGGCGGAGGTGTTTCGCAACTGCGCCGTGGCAAGGACATGCCAGGTGGATCTGACGGACAACTACGAGCATAAGCACCAGACTTTGTCGACAGAGGATCCGTCTAAGGGCCTCGCCAGAATGACTGCCGACATCGCGAAATCGCTCTTTTCCACGCTGGCGGCGGAAGGGCTGGTGTTCTCGGCGGACCACTTCCGCAGTCTGGAAGTGCGATACGTCCGCATGGCCCAAGACACAATCGCCCGCTACTACGCGGATGCTATGCTGAACGGCCTCAAGTTTGACCGTCACGCCGAGGAGATGGCCGTGGCGGTGTTCGCAAAGAGCTTACGGTCGGCTGCGGCCGAATTCATCGAGGACCCGCGCGGCCTTCCGCTCATCCCCAACTGGAACCGGGTCCTTGCCGCCATTCCGGAGTTCTTCGATCTCTTGCAGGATGCGGTGGACAAGGACGCCCGACAGATGGCTGTTCGAACGGCCTGAAGGAGATTTCATGGCAGAACCTCCATTGCCGGACGACGCCCGGCGAGCTGCAGACGTCATCCGCCGCGCCGACATCGTAATCGGCATTCCCAGTTACAACAATGGCCGGACCATAGGTCATGTCGTGCAGGCCGCTTATGCAGGTTTGGCAAAGTACTATCCCCAACTTACTGGCGTCGTCATCAATTCAGACGGGGGATCAACGGACAACACGCAGGACGCCGTCCTGTCGTCGCGAGTAGAGGATAGTCACTTACTGCTGTTTTCCACGCCGCTCTTGGCCGCGCACAGACTGTCGTTCCCCTACCACGGGGTGCCGGGCAAAGGAAGCGCTTTTCGCCTGATCTTCCAAATGGCGAAGAGACTGGACGCAAAGGCATGTGCTGTCGTCGATTCCGATCTCCGCTCAATCACGCCGGAATGGATTGACCTGCTGCTGCGGCCCATCCTGTTTGCCGGCCATGATTTCGTCGCTCCCTACTACCAACGACACAAGTACGACGGAACCATCACGAACAGCATCGTCTATCCGCTGACAAGAATGCTCTACGGAGTGGGGGTGCGGCAGCCGATTGGCGGGGAGTTCGGCATATCGGCACGCTTGATCTCGCGATACCTTGAACGCGAGGACTGGGAAACCGACGTCGCGCGCTACGGAATTGACATTTGGATGACAACCATTGCGATCGCCGAAGGGTTTCGCGTCTGCCAAAGCTTCCTGGGGGCCAAGCTGCACGACGCCAAGGACCCCGGTTCGGACCTGACCGCGATGTTGCAGCAGGTTGTTGGCAGCGTCTTCATGCTCATGCAGGAGTACAAACCCATCTGGCAAAACCGGACGGGGAGCACGCCAGCCGAGTTGTTTGGGTTTCGATTTGACGTTGGGCTCGACCCGGTCAATGTGAACGTCAACCGAATGGTCGACGCCTTTCGTCGAGGTTGTCAGGAACTCGGCGAGATCTGGGCCGGCGCTTTGGAAGAAGATACGTTCGCGGCCGTGCGGAGGTTGGGTGGTTGCCTGTCAGAAGGCACCGGAGCGTTCCACCTGGACGACGAACTGTGGGCACGCGTGGTCCTGGATTTCGCCTGTGCGTACCAGAGACATCCCATGTCCAGGGGGATGATCCTGCGCTCTCTGACGCCTTTGTACCTGGCCCGTGTGGCCTCCTTTGTCCGCGAGACGGAGACTCTCGTCGCGTCCGAAGTCGAGGCGAAGATCGAGCAACTCTGCGTGACTTTTGAGAACCTCAAGCCCCACCTGATCGCGGAGTGGAACGCGGATTCGGTTCGAGCCGGCAGCCCCCACCCACCGCTGGAAAGGGTTGAACCGCGAGAGCTGAGCAGAGAGAACCTGGAGGTATGAGAAATGATTGAAACATTGAGAAAGGTCTTGGAGGGCACGTTGGAGCGCCTCCACAACCACGTAACAACGTATCTGCCTTCGCTGCTCGCAGCGCTCACGCTGGTTTTGGGAGCCTATCTGACGGCTGCGCTCGCGCGTTGGCTGATTTACAGGATCTTCAAGGGGCTGACCATCGACAGGTTCCTGCGCCAAAGCGGAATTGCCTTTATGGTGGACAGTTCGGGCCGGCTTCGTGCCACCCGCCTGGTGGCCGAGACGGTTTACTGGTGCATCTTGCTAAGCGGTGTGCTGGTCGGTGTGAACGTGTTCGGAACCGATCTCACCACACAGATTATCCAGAGCCTTATGTTGCTCGTGCCCAAGCTGGTCATCGCCGGGCTGATCTTACTCGCCGGCGCCTGGCTTGGTCAGTATCTCGGTCGCAGCATGTTGGTTTGGGCGGTCAACGAGAACTTCCCATCGCCGAGACGGCTAGCAGCGGTCGTCCGGATCCTCATCATGTTCGTCGCCGTTGTCGTCGCGGCCGATCAACTCAATTTCGCCAGAAGTGTGTTCCTCGCCGCCTTTATCATCTTCGTGGGTGGTGCGGTTCTGGCGGCCAGCCTTGCGATCGGCCTTCGACGCGGAGGCCTGCGGCGCTTCTTGGAGGAGAAGGGGGAGCAGACCGGAGAATCTGGTGAACGGTCACTGTGGAGCCACTTGTGATCTGATCCCCGTCGAATCAGGCGTCGGTAGCCTGGCCCGATCTTCAGTCGCCGATTAGGGCCAGGACGGCCGCGTTCCAGCCTTCAGGTCCAGGAAGGTCGGTTACCGCGCCGCGTGGTACCCTGACCAGCAATTCTGCTGCTTGCGGGGAGCGAATGAGCACCGGAGCAGCCACAACGTTGAGAAAAGATGCGTCATTCAATCCGTCACCCAAGCCGATGGTGCGGACCGGCGTATTCCCCTGTCCGAAAATCGCGGAGAGTGCCTCGACGGCCTGTGCTTTGTCGCTTGCCCCCAGTATGTGCCAGAAACGGCCGCCTCTGGTCGACCGCCTCCCCAGGTCCCCGATCGCGGCGGCCAGCGCACCGGCGCGGTCCGGGTCCAGGACCACGAACGGCTCATCGTATTCCCTCTGTTTCGCCAGAACAGCTTGTTCCAGAGGCAAGTTGCAGAGCCTGGCCACCTCCTCGGCCGTCATTTCATGAAAACCGCGAACGCGACAATGGCTGGTCTGCGATGCTTTTTGAAGATCTGCAACGAGCTGCTCGTAGGGCATTCCCCACTCGATGACTTCGTAGGAGTCCCGGCGTTTGCCTCCACGGGCGGCAAATGGGAAGTACCCGACAGGAACGAAGGCGCCGCCGCCGTTTTCGATGATGAAGGGGTGCTCATTATCGAGGCGGCGACGCCAGAACTCGACCTCTGCGCGCGTCTTGCTGGTGACCAGAATCCAAGGAACGCCCTGCAGCCTCAATCGATCGAGTGCCGGCCGCGCCGCTTCCCAACTGTACGTGTTGTGGTCCAACAGCGTCCCATCGAGATCCGTGAAGATGACATCCATCTTGCCCCGCTTTCAGGTTATCGCGGTTGGAGTCGAAAGTCCGATCGCTCCGGGACGCCATTTTCCGGCCAGAATAGCTGTAGGAGGCAGGTGCACCATGAGGTCGCGCAGTTGGCTGGTGCTTTTGATCGGATTCGGCACGCTAATAATCTTGATCGGCCTCCTCGGCTTCGGCGCGATGCGCCGAGCACAAGCCCTGCACAACGAGACCGTGGCCGCCCATGATGCATACTTGCAGACCGATTCTGCATTGCGGGAGATTCCCTCTGATCTGTATCTGGGGGGAGTATTGATCCGAGATTACCTCTTAGACCCGTCTCACCTCATGGCTCCTGCCTACCGGGAGCAGCTTTTGGCCAGACGGTCTTCGGTTCAACAGCGGCTCGATCTCCTTGCTCAGCGGCTTGGGGAGGCCGAGCAGGCGAGACTGCGGCAATTGCGGACCGAACTCCAAGCTTATTGGGAATCGATGGCCCCAATCCTCAATTGGTCCCCGGAGGAGAAGGCCGTGCTTAGCCGGACGTTCCTTCGCCAGCAGGTGCTTCCCCGACGAGAGGCGGTCGTGACTCTGGCACGGGAGATTAGCGAGATCAACGCTGCCAACCTGCGAAAGGAGCAACAGAGACTGCAAGGGAGTCAAGAATTGTTCCAGAGCTTCCTTCGGAGGACGGTGATTCTTGCCCTTGCACTCGGCCTGCTCGTCGCACTGATCAGTGCCGCCCGAGTGGCCTTTCTCGAACGGCGGAGCGAACAACAACGCAACCGCGCGGAAAGCGCTGAAGCGGAACTGCGCCGGCTCTCCCGGAATTTGGTGCGGACCCAGGAGGAGGAGCGTAGATCACTGTCGCGGGAACTCCACGATGCGGTCGGCCAGATGCTTTCCGCAATGACTATGGAACTCGGCAATATGGAGTCGGTCATTAGCTCTCCCGACGACCTTCGTGCGCGCTTGGACGAAGCCCGGGCATTGAACGCTGAGACGATCCGGGGAGTCCGGGATCTGGCGATGGGCTTGCGGCCGGCGATGTTGGACGAACTCGGCTTGGGGCCTGCGCTCCGGTGGCAGGGCCGGGAGTTCTCCCGAAGGAGTGGCGTGCCCGTCACGGTGCAGATCGACGGAGATCTCGAAGGTCTGCCAGAGACCCATCGCACCTGCATCTATCGGATTGTCCAGGAAGCTCTCACAAACTGCTCCAAGCATTCGCAAGCGAAGAACATCCGGATCTCCGTCTATGGCCGCCCCGACTGGGTTCAGTTGTCGATCCAGGACGACGGAGTTGGCTTCGATCCACGGCACGCGTCTTCTCGAGGGCTAGGGTTGATCGGCATTCAGGAGCGGGTGCGCGAACTCGAAGGCAAAGTCAAATTCACGTCCCAACTCGAGAAAGGGACTATCTTGGAGGTGGAAGTCCCCGTTGGCA
This sequence comes from Candidatus Solibacter sp., assembly GCA_039932635.1. Taxonomy (GTDB): domain Bacteria; phylum Acidobacteriota; class Terriglobia; order Bryobacterales; family Bryobacteraceae; genus Solibacter. Next base: position 7,070 of record JBDTPR010000113.1, on the reverse strand, counting down.
ATGGAGCAGCCACAGAATGATTCGCGTTCTCATCGCAGATGATCACGGCGTGATGCGCAAGGACCTTCGTCTGCAACTCGAACAGCATGAAGGGATCGACGTCGTGGGCGAAGCCCCAACGTCCGAGACGGTGTGCGACTGCCTGATGAGAGTTGCGCCCGGATCTCGTTATCATGGTCATCGGCATGCCGAATCTGAATCGCATCGAAGCCACTCAAGCAGCCTGGGCTGAAGGCGTTCGACAACGGATAAGATCGCATAGATTAGATCTCCGTGAGATGAATAGACGATGGAACCTGAACATGGTAGCGACGCCGTTGACCAGTTCCTGCGAAGCCAGATTGATACCGTCCCTCATCTTGAGGCGCTCTTGTTACTCTGGAACAGCCGCCCCAAGCTGTGGTCAGTTGAGGAGATGGCCAAAGTCCTCTTTATCGCCCACGAAGCCACTCAGGAGATCCTGGATGATCTGGCCCGGCAAAACCTTATCGTGGCCGCCGCTTGCGGAGGATCTGAGGCCTATCACTACAAGCCGGAGTTGGCCCGAGACCAACTCATCAGTTCCGTTGATTCAACTTACCGGCGAGAATTGATCAGGGTGTCGAGGTTGATTCATTCCAAGCCATCGGCGGCAATCCGGGAATTCGCGCGGGCTTTCCGCTTCAAAAGGGAGGAAGAAGAATAAGATGGGACCGGCGGTCTATATACTGGGTACGCTCACAAGTCTTTGCTGCGCCATTTTGCTTCTTCGGGGCTATGCCCGTGCCAAGAAGAAGCTCCTCTTGTGGAGTGGGCTCTGCTTTGGGGGCCTCACGATTACGAACCTTCTCGTATTCGTGGATCTGGTGCTGTTCCCTAACGTGAGCCTGTATCGCTTGCGGCTCGCCACCGCGGCTGTTGCGATGATCGTCCTGCTTTATGGCTTGATTTGGGAAAGCGAGTGAAAACATGATCGACGGGTTTCTGCTGGGAGTGATCGCGACGGCTTCTATCACCGCGGGAGTCTTCTTCCTGAAGTTTTGGCGGGCCACACGTGACTCGCTCTTCCTTGCATTCGCAGCTTCCTTCCTTGTCGAGGGGTTGAACCGGTCGGCGGTGCTGCTTGCCGACAAGCCGAACGAGGGAAGTCCGTGGACATACGTTGTCCGGCTGCTCTCGTTGCTGCTGATTCTGGGGGCGATTCTAAGGAAGAACTATGGCACGAAGTGAAGGTTGTCAGGCGGTCAAAGACCTGTCACCACAGTCGCTGATGGGCGATAGTGGTTCTGGGCATTGCACTGATTGCACACATGAAGACAGCGGCGGAATTCGACTTCGCGCAGGCGCAAGACTCGGGCGGCGTGGAACCGGCTGCTGCGTCCGCCTTCTTCTCGTGCTTGCGCCAACCCGGAGCCGGGTGTCCCTTCGCCATCAGCCTGTTTCCGCGCCGGGGGCCGTAGTGGTTCTGGCGCGTGAGCTTTAGCAAAATCAACGCCGCCAACGTGCGGAAGGAACAACAGACACTGAGAGGGACTCAGGAATTGTTCCAGAGCCTGCCGCCGCAGGACAGTTCTCTTGCCATCTTGCTGGGGTTACTCGTCGCGCTGATCAGCACCTCGGGGCGCTCTTCTCGAACGCCGACGTGAACAACAATGAGAACGTGCGGAAAGCTCTGAAGAGGAACTGCGCCGGCTCTCCCGGAGCTCGGTAGGGTACCCGAAGTCAAATTCAAGTCCCAGCTCGAGAAAGGGGCTATCTTGGAGGTGGAAGTCCCCTTTGGCAATGGAGTGGCCACAAAATGATTCGTGTTCTCATCGCAGACGACCACGGCGTGATGCGCAAGGGCCTTCGTCTGCAGCTCGAACTGCATGAGGAGATCGAGGTCGTTGGCGAAGCCTCCGACGGCCGGGACGCTGTGAGACTGGCCGCTGAATTGCGCCCAGATCTCGTCGTCATGGACATCGGCATGCCGAATCTGAATGGCATCGAGGCCACTGCGCAGATCGTGAAGCACAATCCCAGAATTGGAGTGATCATGTTGAGCGTGTACTCCGACGAGGAGTATTTACTGCGCGCCCTGGCGGCTGGCGCGAAGGGCTACCTGCTCAAAGAAAGCGCTGACGTTGACCTACTTCGTGCGGTCCAGGCAGTGGCTCAAAAGAAGTCCTTCTTTAGTCCCACGGTCGCCAGAACTTTGCTCGACGACTTCGTTCAACAACTCAAGCAACGCGGGCTCAAGGATTCCTATGATCTCCTGACGGATCGTGAAAAGGAGGTTTTCCAGCTTCTGGCAGAGGGCAAGTCGGCGAAGGAGATCGCCACCCTCCTGAATTTGAGCCCGTATACGGTCGAGACACACCGCACGCACATCATGCAGAAACTCGATCTTCACAGTGCAGTCGATCTGGTCTTATACGCGGTCCGTAAGAAGATCATCGCGTTTTCATAGCGTCCACAGCGAAGCGGGTTGAGCTGCGCAGGCAACGTCTGATACGCACGCCAACTGCTCATCCGCTCGTGACCGCGTCGGTGTCCACGAAAGCTAGCACGAGATCGAGAAACTGGTGGGCTATTCTCCGAGCTTTGCCAGAACGTGGGCCAGCACAGCATCGGTCTTGCACGACGCGGCCGCGCCCTTCCAGATGCTGAGGGCTGTCTCCATCTTCTGGTCCGATAGTTCGAGACTGACGGGCCGCTTCTTCAGGAGCGGCTTTGCCTTCTCGATCTCTGGAGACGGTCCGCAGGCTGCGACCACAACTAGAACACGCTGAAGGACTTCATCCCAACGCCGCGCGCGTTCCCGAACGGCCAGGCCTCGCCGGGTCGGATCCAGATGAAGAGTCTCTTCGACGCGAGCCACACCAGCGCGCGCCTCGGCGTTCTCTGGATCGGCCTTGGCGGCGCGCCGGAATGCATCTAGGGCCGGCGCGTCTTTCTCCGCAGCGAATCTTGTATTACCAAGCCTCAACCAGACACTGGCGTCCGCCGGGAAGTGGCTGGCCAGCGCCGCGTAGGCTTCTTCTGCCTGTTCCGGCGTACCGATGGCCTTCACCGTGTCCGCAGCCTTCTTCCCAAGGGCTGGGTCGTCTCCGCGTTGTTCGATCATCGACAGTAAGAGGGAGATCGCCTCGCTTCGCCGTCCGGCATCCCGCAGCAAGCCTGCGTATTTCAGTTGGGCGGTACGGCGCCGGGACTCCTCCGGTGCGGGCCATTCCTTGGAAAGTGCCTGCTGGTAGAGTTGCAGCGCCTGTTTCTTGTCTCCTCCAGCGAGAGAGATCTCGGCCATCCCCATCCAGACCGGGCCGTTCTGGGGGTCGGCCTTAACCACTCCGGACAGGTATGATGAAGCATCGTTGAAGTCCCCTGACTGGACGAGGGCGAGGCCCAAAGCGGCCCGCGACTTGACATCCTGTGGGGCATGCGCCAGGGCGTTCCGAAATGCCGAGATGGCTTCCTCAACCTGTCCTTGCGCCAGCAATTTCTCGCCATTCCGGTAGGCCTCAATGCCCAGATCGGAGTGGCGAGTACGCTGCCAGAAGAGAAGTCCGGACACGATGAGGACTGCCGCCACGGTAATGGCCGCCACGGCTGGGAGCCAGTTCTGTGCGACGGCGGCAGCGAGGGTTTCCTGTTCTTTGGAACCGACGGGTCGTTTGTAGGCGCTCAGAGCATCCAGGCTGTGGAGCACGCCAATCTGCGTCGCCCCAGCACGGCTGATCACCGGGATCTCGTCTACACCCGCAGTTCCCATGCGTTGCAGCGCCGAGTCCAATGGGTCGTCCGGATGGACATAGGCGCGATCCGGCTGATCTGCGATGGCGGATCCGGACAGGTGTAGCGGCCGCATGGCCCGCTCAACGGTCAACGGCTCCGGCAGGTGGGCGGCTGAAGGCATCGTGATGCCGTCCTGCCGGGATAGCGCTTCATAGATCGGCAAGCGCTGCAACTTCTGCGCCAGGACGTAGCTGCACAGGTTGGCGATCATCAACGGCACGATGATGGTGTAATCGCGCGTCACCTCGAAGATCATGATGACGCTGGTCATGGGGGTCCGCACAATTCCCGCGAAGGCCGCGCCCATGCCTACAAGAGCGTATGCTCCGGCGTTGCCTGTGTGGTCTGGCAGCAGGGTGTGGGCGACTTGTCCCACTGCGCCCCCCAGCATCGCGCCGATGAACAGCGCGGGGCCGAAGATGCCGCCGGCGTTGCCGGAACTATAGCTTGTACTGGTAGCCACAAGCTTCAGCACCATGAGCATCAGCATCACCTTTAGCGCCATCTGGCCGTTCAGTGCGTCGCTCACAAGGTTGTAGCCAACACCCAGCACTCCTGGCGCGGCGAGAGCCAGCAATCCCACGACGAGGCCGCCCACAGCCGGAGTGAACGGCTTCCACCGCGATGGCGCCTTGAGGAACCGAGCACGCTGCCAGAGCAACAGTTTCACGAAGGCTGTCGACACCAGACCACCGAGCAGTCCGAGAAGGGCATAGATGAAAAACTCCAGCGGGTGCACCAGTTGGTACGCCGGCACGTGAAAGAGCGGTTCATCCCCAAGGATCAGCCTGAGGACCATCCAGGACGTGCATGCGCCGATGACCACCGTACCCACCACACGGGCATGCAGATCCGCCAGAATCTCCTCCAGCGTGAACAGGATTGCCGCCAGCGGAGTATTGAAGGCTGCCGCGACGGCTGCCGCCGTGCCGACCGGAATCAACGACTTCACTTGATCTTCACTGAGGCCGAGGCGGCGGCCCGCCGCCGAAGCAATTCCGGCACCGATATGGACCGAGGGGCCTTCGCGGCCGAGAGCTACACCGCTACCGAGGGAGATGGAAGAGCAGATGAACTTTCCAATAATCGTTCGAACACCGATGATCCCGTTTTGCAGGACCAGAGCCACGCGCGTTTGGGGATCCCGCTGCCCCTGGAATCAGGAAAAAACTTGAACAGCAACCAACCGCCCACCAGCGCGCCGACCAGTGGACTGAAGACGCGATGCACAGGCCCGGCCGTCAGCAGAACCCTGCCCATGCGCTCGGTGACAGCGACAAAGGCGACGACAATAAGGCCCACTACGGCGCTGATCACCAGCGCCAGAAGTAGCAGAATTTTGTCCTCGTATTCTCGAAGATCGACTCTTTCCAGCCACTGCCGCCCCGGTCGGAGCAGGTTGCTGAGTCTTCCCAACCTGGAGATCATCACACTGTCATTGTCCCAACTGAGCCCATAGTCGCGGAAGAGTGCTACATGCCATCGAGACATCGCCCGGACGGGAGCCGTTGATCGAGCAAGATGGTGTGTTGTCGAGTCCATCCGATCCTCGAGGCCACGACCAGAGCCAGTGCAAATAAGACCAAGCGTCTCATCGCCCACCTGTTACAAGGCAACACAGTGTACCGCGTATCTTCATGTTTCAGGCTCCCGTAGTCGGCGCTCGATTTCCTCCCCGACTGGGTTCAACTCCCCGAGGCGCTACCCTCGCGAGACGGGTTTTCTGGACGATTCGCTCAGCGTGCGATTATTCTTCTTGGCCAGACGCTCAACTTGCCTGAGCTGAGTAGGCGGCATAGCGACGGAGAGAGTTCCGCTGGCACACATATGGGAGTCGTGCTTTGATACCGAGTGTGGGACGGGCGTTCTTTTGAGGGAAGCATAACGGCCGGACGGGCGCTGTCAAGAAGTAATAACCTGCGCTGGAAGGCAGAGCAGAGATTGCTCTCTTGGTTAGCACCGAAAGCCACTCCCATGGCGGCGGGACGTTGCGGGGAAGGGTTTGGTTCCCCGGGTGAGACCCAGGTGCGAGAAAGCGAATGTAGAATCTGGGCGGAGCGAGTTTCCCCGCGGTGTTAACCGGGGGGAATTCGGATTTCGTCCTAAGATCGCGCATGGCCCGGGTTTGCCGTTCGGAACGATGCCGTCCCACGGGCTCCACTGCGCGCTTCACGCATCTCTCCAGGCGGGATGAGCGCCTTTGAAATTCACATTGCGCCGCGTGAACTCCTCCACGTATCGGAATGTTGCGGAGGCAGTTGTGGTTGGATCGGAATCGCGGCACGCGCCTCCGCACGTCGGTCGCCCACTGAGAGGGTATGAACTCGCACCATCTCTCAGCGTAAGTTGAAGTCGTATTGAAGGATGCGCGGCGATACCGTGTCAGCAGTAGCTATCCGAAAACGACTAGGTTCTCGCTTTAGTCTGGTAGGAAGAAATCAGGCCGGTCCGGCTGGTGGAGGTCGGGACCGGCCTTTTCCCGAATGGGTGATAGCCAGTTAGACAGCCAGATACATCGTGCTGCCCTGCCGGTTCACGAGCAGGAGAGTGGCATCCTTCGCGTTACGCATCGCAGATTCGAAATCCGCGGTGTTGCGCACAGGTTTGTGGTTCACTTCCTGAATTACGTCGCCGCGCTTCAAGCCTGAATCGGCAGCTTTGCTGGCCGGGTCCACATTGCTCACCACAACTCCGTTAGCGGTAGCCGGCAATCCTAGCTGCTGGGCCGTCCGGGCGGTAACGTTCTCTACCGTGATGCCTTGCAGGGCATCTTCGTTGGTCTTCTCCGGCTGTTCGTTCCTGGCAGTTTCCGTGGGCATTTCCGCCAAGGTCAGGGGGAAAGTCCTGTCCGCGCCGTCGCGGAACACCTTCACGTGTACCTCGGTTCCAGGAGCCATGAGCGAAACACGCATGCGCAGTTCGGCGCTGCTGTTTACTGGCTTGGCGTTGATGTCCAGGATGATGTCGCCCTTTTCCAATCCCGCCTTCTGGGCCGGGCTGTTGGGGGTCACATCGCCGATCAGCGCGCCGCGCACTTCCGGTTCATGGAAGGCCTTGGCGATGGAGGGCGTCACTTCCTGAGCCATCACGCCCAGATATGCGCGGGTTACCTTACCATTGTTGATGATCTGGTCCATCACACCGCGCGCCACACTAACTGGAACGGCAAAACCGATGCCTTGATTCCCTGCCGATCCATGGGACAGGATGGCGGTGTTGATGCCGATCAACTCGCCGCGGTCATTGACCAGCGCGCCACCCGAGTTGCCGGGATTGATCGACGCATCGGTCTGAATGAAGTCTTCGTAGTCTTCGAT
>JBDTPR010000112.1:0-13166 GCA_039932635.1 Candidatus Solibacter sp. | reverse complement strand
ATGATCGAGCGCCTCCTTGCGGATCGCGGGGTCGGGATTGCCGAGGGAGCCGTACTTGTAATTTTGGTCCTGGAAAACGTTGGGATTGATCGAGCCGGCGCGCAGCCCGTGCTCGGCGGCCATCTTCTGTACCGCGCCGCAATCCGCCACGCCATTGGGGAGATCCCATAGAACGTGCAGTGCGACCGTCGGGCAAACGCCCGTGACGCGGTGCACCTGCCCGGCATCGGCGAATTTTTCCGCGGTGGATGTAGCCGCGGCGGGCTGCAGGAATTTGCCGAAGCGAGTACCCGTGTTGGCAAAACCCCATGAGGGCAATTCAATATGAAACGCGTTCAACGCGCGGATAATGCTGTCACTCTCTTTATTGGTAATCACGATTGGGCCGCCCGATCCATTATCATCTGTGGTTTAGGGGTGCCACGTCAAACAGAACCGCACCCGCGCGGGGAGTTTCGCAATGCGGAACAACGGGTACCCGTCATGGACCTTGGAAGTGCAGGAAATCGCTGTATTTAGATCGTGGAAACCGATGAAAGCACGCAACCTTGCGGGATGCCGTCGGGGCGCAGCGTGTTTCTTTGACTGAAACAGGCAGGCGCCGGGGCGAAACCGCTTGGCAGGCCCGCTCAGGGAGGCATACCATGATGAAAATGTCACTCCTATGGTTGAGGCGCGGTGCGCTTAGTGTGTTGATGGCGGGCTTCGCGCTAGGCGCCGATCCGGCCAGCATCGCGGATTTGCGCCGCGGCTTCGAGCGTCCGCCCGACGATGCGCGCATGATGGTGCGCTGGTGGTGGTTCGGCCCCTCGGTCACGCATGCGCAGTTGGAGCGCGACATGCGCCTGATGAAGGAGGGCGGCATCGGGGGCTTCGAAGTCCAGCCGACCTACGCCATGGAGCTGGACAATCCCGCCAAGGGCATCAAGAATCTGCCGTTCATGAGCCCGGAATTTCTGGACGCGCTGACGTTCACGGGGCAGAAGGCGAAGGAACTCGGACTGCGCATGGACCTGACGCTGGGCAGCGGGTGGCCCTTCGGCGGTCCGCATATTCCGTTGGAGTTGACGTCGCCGCGCTTGCGGGTGGCGAAGGGCGATCCCAATTTGCGCGACGGCGAGAAGGTGATCGCGGCGTTCGACGCCGATGGCAAACTGATGTCGGCGAGCGCGCCGCGGATTGCGAATGCGACGTATTTCATTTCGAGCTTCACGCGGCAGACGGTGAAGCGTCCCGCGGTGGGGGCGGAGGGTCCGGTGCTGAATCACTACGACACCGCCGCGCTTGAGGCGCACTTCAAGGCGGTCGGCGAGCCGATGCTCAAGGCACTGGCGAAAACACCTCCTTATGCAATTTTCAGTGACAGTCTGGAGGTCTACAACTCCGATTGGACCAGCGACTTTCTCGCGGAGTTTCAGAAGCGGCGCGGGTACGATCTCACGCCGCATCTGCCCGCGCTGGTGAACGACATGGCGGAGTCGCGCGCCATTCGCCACGATTGGGGACAGACGCTCAGCGAGCTATGCGACGACCGGTATTTGCAGCCGCTGAATCAATGGGCCGCGGCACACGGTACGAAGTTCCGGTCGCAGACTTATGGGATTCCGCCGGTCACCATGTCCAGCCAGCGCTTCGTCGATTTGCCGGAGGGCGAAGGTACGCAGTGGAAGCGCTTTTCCACCACGCGATGGGCGACCTCGGCGAATCATATCTACGGCCGTCCGGTGACCTCGAGCGAGACGTGGACGTGGCTGCATTCACCGGTGTTCCGCGCCAATCCGCTGGATATGAAGGCGGAGGCCGACCTGCATTTCCTACAAGGCATCAATCAGTTGGTGGCGCACGGGTGGCCTTATACGCCGCCTTCCGTGCCCGAGCCCGGCTGGCGCTTTTATGCGGCCGCGGTCTTCAATCAACACAACCCCTGGTGGATCGTGATGCCCGACATCGCGACCTATTTGCAGCGCGTGAGTTGGCTGCTGCGGCAGGGCACGCCGTCGACCGATGTCGCGGTGTACATGCCGACCCACGATGCGTTCGCGGGCTTCGCGCTGGGCCGCGATTCGGTGAATCAGGCGATGGAAGGCTTGATCGGCGCGGATATGGTGCCGGCGATTCTCGATGCCGGGTACAACTTCGACTTCACCGACGACACGGCCATCGCGAGCAAGGGGATCACGTATAAGATTCTGGTGGTGGCGAATGTGGAGCGCATCCCACTGGCCACCTATCGGAAGATCGCCGACTTTGCCGCGAAGGGCGGCAAGCTGATCTTCACCAAGCGCCTGCCGGCGATGGCGCCGGGCTTCAAGGACGAGGCCGACACGGCGCAGGTACGAGCGATTTCCGCAAAGTTCCAGGTCACCGAGAACTTGCGCGACGCGCTGCACGCCGCACTGCCTGCCGATTTCACGCTGCCTCCGGATGTCGGCGCGATGCACCGGCACTTGCCGTACTCGGAAATCTATTTCATCGCCAATACGACCAATCGGACGGTGAAAGGCAAGGCCGCGTTCCGCGTGCAGGGCATGCAGCCCGCGTGGTGGGACCCATTCACGGGGAAGACTTCGAAGGCCACACTGGACCTGGAACTCGCGCCGTACGAGTCGCGCGTGCTGGTGTTCTCGAAAGAGGCGGCGCCCCCGCTATCCACCAGTGGGGCCGCGATCCCTCCAGTGGACCTGAGTGCCAATTGGACGGTGAAATTCCCCGACTCGCCGCGGGTAGTGCAGATGCCAAAACTGCGCTCGTGGACGGACGACGAAGCGCGCAAGTTCTACTCGGGGACGGCGACGTATGAGCACTCGGTGACAGCTCCAGCGGCCATGCTGCGCCCGGGGCAGCGAGTCTTCCTGAATTTCGGCGAAGGCGTGGTAGTCGATCCGGCGAGCGAGCGTCGCGCGCCGTCTGGCATGCGCGCGTGGCTGGAGAGTCCGGTGCGCGAGGCGGCGCAGGTCTTCGTCAATGGCAAGGCCGCGGGCGCAGTGTGGAAAGCACCCTTCGAAATCGAAGTCACCGGGCTGCTGAAGGCCGGCGACAATGCGATTCGCGTGGTGGTGGCCAACCTGGCGCTGAACGTACTCGCCAAAGATCCGCTGCCCGACTACAAGGAACTGATCGCCAAGTACGGCGATAAATTCCAACCGCAGGATATGGTTAGCGTGCGCTCGCTGCCCGCCGGTATGATGGGCCCAGTCACTCTGATCGCAAAGTAGCCTACATGGATAATCTGGGTTTTGCCCCCATCGGACTGCTGCTGGCAGCAGCCATGTCCGTGACCAACGTCCTGACCGACGTATGGCGGAAACGCGCGCTCGATAAGCGCGACCTGTTCCCCGTCACCTTCTGGCTGCGCGTGGCGGTGGCCGCGATCTTCGCCATCGTGCTGCTGGTGCAGATTCTGCGCGGCCAGCAGATCGTGATCCGCGATGCCGGCCTGCTGTTCGGCGCGTTCCAGATGGCGCCCGTGCCGACCTTCCTGATCTATCTCGTGCTCGACGTCGGCCTGATCACGATCGTGATGTGGCTCTACTTTCGCGCGCTGCAGATCTCGCCGCTTTCGATGTGCGTGCCGTTTCTGGCCTTCACGCCGGTATTCCTGATTCCCAGCACGTACATCATCCTGGGACAGAAGCCCGAGCCAATCAAACTGCTCGGCGTATTCCTGATCGTGGCCGGTTCGCTGGCCATGCATCGTCAGCTGTTCGCGATCGGGTGGCTGGCCCCGGTGAAGGCGGTGCTGGAAAATCAGGGAAGCCGTTACATGCTGATCGTGGCGCTGATCTTCTCGCTCACCAACCCTCTGGATGCCAAACTCGTGAAGATGAGCGATGTCTTTACCGAGAGCTTCGCGTACGGCATCGGGCTGTGCATTGCTTTCTACCTGCTGGCCAAATCGCAGAAGGGCGATCTGGCGGCAGCGGCGCGCGGCAATGTGAAATGGATCGCGCTCGCCGGACTCTTCGATGCGGTCAGCTTGCTCTTCCAACTCGCCAGCTACGCCTACATTCCCGTGGTGATCACGGTGAGCATCAAGCGCGCCGGAATCGTGCTGAGCGTGCTCGCAGGCTGGCTCTTCTTCCGCGAGCGCGAGATCACCGACAAGGTGATCGCCGCGTCGGTCATGTTCTGCGGCGTGCTGATTCTCTACCTCAAGGTCACGCCTGTCACGGCGTTCGCCATGGTGGGCGCGACCCTGGCGGGCATGTTCATCGCGCTCTACGCCACGCGCGAAAAGAAAGTCGCCGTGGAGGTGACCAAATGATCAACGTATCGTTCGTCGGGTGCGGCGGGATGGCCGCACCCTATCTCGGCGTCTATCGCGACCTGGATTGGGTGCGCGTGGTGAACTGCATCGACGCCGTTCCCATGGCCGCGCAGAAGGCCGCGGAGACGATTCCCGGAGCCGCCGCCTTCACCGATTTCGCACACGCGCTGGCGCCGGAGATCGACGCCGTCATCATCAGCAGCCCCAACCACTGGCATCGCGCGCAGGCCGTCGCCGCCATCGAAGCCGGCAAGCATGTGCTGCTACAGAAGCCCGTGGCTCCGGCGATGGAAGACGCCGAGGCAATTGCGGCGGCGGCTGAACGCTCGACGCGTACGGTCGGCCTGTACATGAGCTACTTCGACCAGCCACTGATCCACGATTTGCGCGATATGGTGACACAGGGCTGGCTCGGCGACATCGTGCATTGCTATGCGCGCCTGATGCACAAGGGTGGCATGATGTGGTCGGACGAAGCGCTCGCGGGCAATCCGAATTGGCGCGGGAGCGTGGCACAGACCGGAGGCGGGTGCTTCATACAACTCGCGGTCCACTACGTCCACATTTTCGAATGGGTGACGGGTGCCCGCGTGCGTCGCGTGTCGGGCTTCGCGCGCAATCTACACTGTCCCGGACTCGAGGGCGAAGACCTGGCCTGCGGCATCTTCGAACTCGATAGCGGCGCGATGCTCACCATGGATACGGCATGGTGTACCAATGGCGAAGAGCTTTCCGTGCACGGCACCAAGGGCCGCTTCACCTGTCGCGATAACAAGCTCGCGCTGTGCTCCAACGTGGGACGGTATGAAGGGCGCGTGGCACAGTATGATGGCGGACTGGTAGCGCAATTCGGCGGCTTCTGGGGCGAGGAGCAGCAGATGGAAGTAAAACCTCCGGCCTTCGCGGATATAAGTAATCCGTTGAATCAGCACCTGCAATTTCTGGAAGCAGTACGAGATGGACGGCCCGCGCCGGTGTCGATCGCCAGCGGAGTACGGGATCTGAAGGTGGTCGCGGCGCTGTACGAATCGACGCGCACCGGCCGCGCGGTGGACTGCTTATGAATTGGTTTTCTCTGCGTCTTTGCGTCTCTGCGGTGAAAAAGCCGGACCATGTTTGCGCGGGCTCGGGATTGGGAAAGTCCGATTCACCGCTGAGACGCAAAGACGCGGAGGAAAACGCAGAGAAAACAAAAGGAGTGTCATGCCACTTCAAGTAGGCATCGTATCGGACGAAATTTCGCGCGACTTCCGGGAGGCGCTGCGCGTCGCCATTCCCCTCGGGATCCGGCGCTATGAGATTCGCAACCTCGCCGCGGGGCGCGCACCCATATGCGGCGACGCAGCCATGCGCGAGACCGAGCGCATCGCTCGCGAGGAGGGCGTCGAAATCACCGCGCTCTCGCCGGGCCTCTTCAAGTACACGCACGCCGCAATCGACTTCCGCCGCGAGATGGCCGAGGTGTATCCGCTCGCGGTGGAGTGGGCGCTGCGCTGGAAACTGCCGGGCCTGATCGTCTTCGGCTTCCACAAGCCGGGCGCGACCGAGGCCAACGCGCCCGATTTCCCGAGCGATCCGCCGCCCGCACAAATCATCGAGTGGCTGGAGGAAGCGGGCGCGCGCGCGGAGGGCGACGGGCTGACGCTGATGATCGAGCCCGAGCCCATCTGCTGGTGCGATAGCGGCCGCGCCACAGCGTCGTTGATCGCGCTCACCGGCAGCGACAACCTGAAAATCAATTACGACCCCGGCAATGTCGCGTGGCTACAGAATCGCGATCCGCTGGACGAATTCGAGGCCGTGGCGCCCTACATCGCCAACGTTCACATTAAGGATCTGCGGCCTTTGGAAAACGGTCCGGGCTCGCCGGAATGGGTGCCCGCCGGGGAGGGCATGATCGATTACGCGGCGCACTTCGCCGCCTTGCAAGGCATCGGTTACACGGGACCGGTATCGCTCGAACCACACATGGATTTTAGCGCCGAAGCCACGCGGCGGTGCAAAGTGGCGGTCGAACGACTGTGGGGAGTTGTCATCCAATGAAGATCTCGCGACGCAGCGCACTCGGCATTCTGGCGACCACCGCCACGGCCTCCGCAGTCGAATCGCCCGCCCCGGAACCGCAAGCCGCGGCGGGCGGACCGCTCGCCTTGAACTGGCTTTCCGATTCGCATCCGGCGCTCGAAACCGGCGTGAGTTGGGGAGTGCCGTGGCCGCGCGGCACCGTGTCGCGCACGCAGACGTTCGCGCTCTCCGCCAATGATGGAATGGCATTGCCGCTGCAAGCGTGGCCACTCGCCTACTGGCCCGATGGCTCCATCAAGTACACTGGCTTCGCCACCGTGACATCTGCGCCGGGACCGTTCCGTCTGGCCCCGGGCACACCGGCCACAGGCACGCTGAAAGCCACGCAATCCGCGCAGGCCATCGAGATCGACACCGGCAAATTGCAGTGCCGCATTCCCACGCAGGGGTCGGCGCTCTTCGAATCGCTGACCGTGGATGGACGCGTGGTGGCGCGCGATGCGCGGCTCACTTGCACGCTGGAAGACCGCTCGACGCCGGGCGTGCTGCGATTCCCCGAATTCACCAGCGCGATCCGCAAGGTCACCCTCGAGCATAGCGGCCCGGTGCGCGCGACCGTGAAGATCGACGGCGTACATAAGAGCGAAACGCGCGAGTGGCTGCCCTTCTCCGTACGCCTCTATTTCTACGCGGGCGCGCAGCCCGTGCGGCTGGTACACACCATCATCTTCGATGGTGATCACGAGAAGGATTTCATCAAGGGGCTCGGGCTCACGTTCGGAATTCCGATGCGCGAGCAGGTCCACAATCGCCACGTACGCTTCTCGGGCGAGGGCGATGGACTCTGGAGCGAACCCTCGCAGCCGCTCACCGGGCGGCGCTTCCTCCCTGGCAATCCTTACGCCGACCAGCTCGCCGGGAAGCGCATCGCGAACAAGGAGACGTTCAACGCGGCGGGACAGAAGCTGATGACCGATTGGGCGGTGTGGGACGATCTCAAGCTCGCCCAGACCACGGCCGATGGCTTCACCATTCAGAAGCGCACCAATCCCGAGAGCTGCTGGATCGATGTGATCGGCGGGCGGCGCTCGAGCGGCTTGGTCTTCGCGGGTGATGCCTCCGGCGGGCTCGCCGTCGGGGTCAAGAATTTCTGGCAGTCGCATCCGGCGTCACTCGAAGTGCGGCGGGTTGCGTCGCCGCTGGCGGAGTTGCGTGTGTGGCTGTGGAGTCCAGAGGCGCCCGCCATGGACTTGCGGCACTACGACACCAAGGCGCACGATCTCGATTCCAGCTACGAAGACGTGCAGCCCGGCTTCAGCACGCCGCACGGCGTGGCACGCACCAGTGAACTCACGCTCTTCCCATCGGCGAATGTGCCCACGAAGGCGGAGACCCACGCCCACGCGAGGCTCGCGCAGACGCCGCCGCTATTGATCGCGCCGCCCGAGCATTTGTATTCCACCAAGGTCTTCGGCATCTGGGGCCTGCCCGACCGGTCCACCGCGGCCAAGAAGGCGCTTGAAGACCAAATCGACTCGGCATTCGATTTCTATCACAAGGAAGTCGAACAGCGTCACTGGTACGGCTTCTGGAACTTCGGCGATGTGATGCACCAACACGATGGCGTGCGGCATGAGTGGCGCTACGATGTCGGCGGCTTCGCGTGGGACAACACCGAACTCGGCACCGATCTTTGGCTCTGGTACACCTTCCTGCGCTCGGGCCGCGCCGACGTGTTCCGCATGGCCGAAGCCATGACGCGGCACACGTCGGAAGTGGACACGTACCACCTCGGGCGTTTCGCGATGCTCGGGTCGCGGCACAATGTGCGGCACTGGGGCTGCGGCGCCAAGGAGGCGCGCATCTCGCAGGCGGCGTATCGTCGCTTCCACTACTATCTGACGACCGACGAGCGCACCGGCGACCTGATGCGCGAAGTGGTTGATTCCGATTACAAGGCGACCGAGATCGATCCCATGCGGCTTGCATCGCCAATCACCAAGCCTCTTCCCTATCCCGGGCGAGTGCGCGGCGGCCCCGACTGGCTGGCCTTCGCGGGCAATTGGATGACGGAGTGGGAACGCACCGGCGATAACAAGTGGCGCGACAAGATCGTCGTGGGCATGGACTCGATTGCCGCCATGCCGTTCGGTTTTCTTACCGGGCCTAATCAGCTATATGGCTACGATCCGAAGACGGGCAAGCTGTATGCGCTCGAAGATCAGGTTGGGACATACAATCTGGCGACCATCATGGGCGGCGGCGAGGTGGTATTCGAACTCAATACGTTGATTGATCACGCCGGCTGGAAGATGGCGTGGAATCAGTATTGCCGGCTGCATACCGCGCGCGCAGACGTGATCACGCGCGATAAGACGACGGGCACCGAGGGTACCGACGGCCAGTACGCGCGGCCGGGACGGCTTTCGGCGTATCTGTACGCGCAGACTAAGAATGCGGCGTACGCGAAGAAGGCGTGGAGCGGCGTACGCATTCCGCGGACAACTGGGGTCGATCTGAAGGGCCCCGAAGTGGTCACGGCGATCGAAGACGTTGTGGGCCTATCGACCAATAGCGTGGCGCAAGGGTGCCTGGAAGCGATCCAGGTGCTGGAGATGTGCGGCGATCAGATGGGCTGAGGCACTGCGGTCATCGCAGGCCCGCTGGGACGGCGGCGCCAGGACATCAGTGCCCCGGCAAGCAACCCTGCCAGCAAGCCAAGACTCGCCATCAGCGCCCGATTCGGACTCGCTGGCGTCTGGGGCAAACTCGGCGGATCGAGCACGTCGATGTGCGGCCCGAGTCTGCGTTCCGCCATGTACCGAATATCGTCGCCTTCGCGGGCTGTTTCTTCGGTGATGAACTGCTCGAGAAAGCCGCTGACCACTTCGCTCGCCAGGGACTGCGCCTGCAACGCGCTACTGCCGGTGGCTGAAATGCGGGCCGTGCCGACTCTCGACGTCGTTGGGAATAATTGGATACTGATGTTTCGCTCGCTGCCATTTTTCAGTGCGCCCAAGACGGCGTTCTTGAGTCGTTCCACCCGCTCCACGAATGATTCCGGCTTGGTGCCGGCATACCACCGGGCCGGATTTACCGGCGGCGTGATTCGCATGACGACCTCCGATACGAATGTTTCGGGCATCAGAAAAGACGCGGCGCCGCCGAGCACGCAGCCGGCCATCCCGCAGAGTGCCAGTTGTCGCATCAATCGCGGCTGGCGCACAATGGCGAAGACCAGCACGCCCAACGCGAGTCCCACTCCGAATCCCCAAGCCAAAAAGATCGACAGTCGAGGTTCGGGATCGCTTGGATAACTGGGCGGAGCCGCAGGCTCTACCGTCACACCAGGCGGCGCATGTTCTTTCCACGCTTCCAGCCAGATGAACTCGCGATTTCTGGCCACCATAGCGTTCCCTTCCACCAATTTCCTGGTCAGTTCGCGCAGCACCGCCGGGGATTTTAAGCGATCGGGGTATGCGAAGGAGACGCTGAAGGTTGAGCCCTCGCGGTCGCGGCGGACCATAATATCGCTGCGCATCTGCTGAATTACGTCTTCCACCGGAATACGCATCCGCTCTGCGCGATAGAGATTCAGGGAGGGCCGTTGAATGATCTCCATGAGGCTGCCGCGGCTGAGCGTTGTCTGCAGCATCAGGTCCAGGTCCTGATCGGCCTGTGCCTTCGCGACGTCTCCACCGTCCGGCGGCGTCACGCGCAACTGCGCAGTCGAAACGTAGCGTTGCGGCGCGAGCTTCCATGCTCCTACCGACGCCAGTATTCCAACTAGCGCCATCACCCCGAGGAACTTCCACAGTGCGGTTCCGCTCGCTAATTGCAATTTCACTGCGCCTCCCAAAACGTTGGTGAACTCCTGAAGGTCCGGCTCCACGTCTTCCATCAACGCGTCGAACTCCACGCCGTAGCGCTCGCGCCACGCTCGCGGATAGCATTTGGCCAGCAACCGAATTCCGCGCCTCATGCGGGCTTCAGCCTCCGCAACGTGCGCTTGACCATTTTGTCGAGCGCCGACATCTGCTCTTCCAGATGACGGCGTCCCAGTGCCGTCAGGCGGTACGGCTTGCGGCGCTCCTCGGACTCCAAGCCTGCAATCCAGCCCAGTTCTTCCATCCGGGTGATCGCGCCGTAAAGCGTGCCCGCGCCCAGGCGCACACCCGCCAGTTGGTGAATGTCTTCCATCATGGCGTAGCCGTGCTTGTCTCCATCGGCGAGGCTCGCAAGAATCAGCAGTGTGGGTTCGGTGACCATATTACAGATTACGCTATATCGTGAGCTGTAATAGCGCAAAAGTCAAGCGGCTTGTTGCCATCGGATAGAATGATCTTAAATGAAGCTTCTCTACCTCGCGCTGGCCGCTACCACCGCCTTCGCGCAAACTCCTCCCGCCAGACTCGTCACGCTCCACGTCGTCGCGACCGACGCCCAGGGCAAGCGCGTCAGCGATCTCACCGCCGCTGACCTTCAGGTCATCGACCAGGGCAAGCCCGCTGTCATCGCCGCATTCCACAATCTGGCGACGCGCCCCGCCGCCGCTCAGCCCGCGGCCCACGAGTTCACCAATACACCGCCCGCCGCGCTCTCGCACACGAGCGTTATCCTCTTCGATCTGCTCAGCATCAACACCAGCAGCCGCCAGCCCGCGATCGATCAGATCGTGCGCGCGTTGGAACATGCGGAGTCACCCGATGCGATCTATCTTTATGTCATCAACCTCCTAGGCGAACTGGTGCCGGTCCACGCCATCCCGAATGCGCCTCCCCCGTCCGCCGATGTCCCCTGGACCCGCGAAGCCCGGGCGCTGCTCGATCACGCCGCAGGCCCGGTGGCAGCGAATGCAACCCCCATGCGCAGTGACATCGCGCGGCGCGTCGAGATCACGTATGCGGCGTTCGAACAACTCGCCGCGCGCCTGGAACCGCTGCCCGGATCTAAGAATATTCTCTGGCTCACCGCTGGAATTCCGTGCGTGCTGCAAACCAACAACACGCCTTGGGATTGCCGTCCCACCCTCGCGAAGACGGCCGGCAAACTGGTGCAGGCCGGGGTCACAATCAACCCTGTGGTGCTCGAAAACCTGGCGAATCCCGAAATCACCTCCACCTACCAACAGTTCACCGATTTCACGGGCGCCAAGCTTTATCCCACGGCGGATATCGAGAAGGCTGTGGCCGACTCGCTCGAACTCACTCGCTCATCCTATACGGTCCAGTTCGCGCCGCCATCGAATAGTTGGGACGGCAAGCTCCATAAGGTGCGCGTCACTTCCACCCGCAAGGGCATCAACCTGCAGTCCACGCAGGCCTACACCGCCGATAAGACCGCCGCGGCCGTCGACGAGAAGGATCGCAACGCCGCACTGTTTCGCAGTCCCTTCGATGCCGCCGAGATTCCGGTCAGCGTGATCACCAGTCCGGCCGCGCAGCCTAAGACATTGCACCTGCGCATCAACCTCTATCCGCGCGACCTGCAACTCACACCGCAAGGCGAGGGCAGCGCGCTCAAGCTGATGCTCTACGTGGCCGCCTACCTGCCCGACGGTCGCATACAGCCCTACGCGCCGACTCCCGTGAACGCGAACCTCACTCCCGACCAACTCGCCAAGATGACGCGCGATGGCATACATCTGGGTAATGACGTCCTGCTCCCCGATGGCGTCCGCAAGATCCGTCTGCTGGTGGTGGATCCCGCAGCCAACCGGGTCGGCACGGTCACCATCCCGGTCGGCTAAGCATTCAGTTCCGCCACCAGCGCCTTCACGTCCAGCGCTTCCACGCCCGGCGAGACGCCCCGGCCCGCCGGGCCCGTGCGCGTGGGGCGATGTACGATGCTGGCCCGCACCTGTGCGCGCTCGTTCACGGCGCGCCGCAGAGCCTGCATGGGCGCGGCCATCGCCGGCTGTACGGTCTTGGAAGCTTTGCACTCCAGCATCCACACTCCGGTACTGTGAGGGAACAGAAAATCCACCTCAAGACCCTGTTGGTCGCGAAAGTAGTAAAACTCCTTCCTGCGCCCGTGGTTGCTCTGGCTCTTCAAAATCTCCGAGGCCACGAAACCCTTGAAGAGCGGCCCCAGGAACGGAGAGCGATCGAGTTCGGCCTGGGTCCGAATGCCGAGGAGATGGCAGGCCATGCCCGAATCCGAGATGTACACCTTAGGCGATTTGATCAAGCGCTTGCCGAAGTTCTCGAAGTATGGCGGCACCAGCATGATTTGTCCGGTGATCTCCAGAACGCTCAACCAGTGGTCTGCCGTGGGCACGGAGATTCCCAGCGGCGCGACGAGGTCCGTGCGGTTCAGCATCTGTCCGTGGCGACTGGCGACTATGGCCAGGAAGCGCCGGTAGGTGGACAGGTCCTTCACGTTGGTCACGGCGCGCACGTCGCGCTCCAGGTAGGTTTGAATGTAGGAGCTGAACCAAAGGTCGCGCTTCCGGGGGTTTGCGACAACTTCCGGGTAGCCGCCGTGAAGTAGGTTCACTTTCGAAGTCTCCGCAAGACTGAACGGAAAAAGCTGCAGCATGGCGGCGCGTCCTGCCATGGATTCGGTCACGCCTTGCATCAGCGGCGCCTCCTGCGATCCCGTGAACAGCCATCGCCCCATGCGCCGCGGATGCTGGTCGATCTGTGTCCTCACGTAGTTGAACAATTCCGGAACATTTTGAATCTCATCGAATAATGCCGGCAGAGGGGTGTCCTCCACGAGGGCACGAGGATCGCTGCGCGCCCGCGACTGCACATCGGGATCCTCCAGCAGCACATAGGAGGCGCGCGGGAAAGCATGACGGAGCAGAAAGGTTTGGGGACCAGGCATGATGCGCAGCAGCGTTTAAAAATAAACCTTCACTCCCAGCTGA
>JBDTPR010000111.1:0-13178 GCA_039932635.1 Candidatus Solibacter sp. | reverse complement strand
AACAACACGCTGACCGATGGCGCAGTCAACATCAACATCTGGCTGCCTCATCATGTGGCGATCGTGCAGCCGGTGGAATCAATCGAAACCGTCAACGTGAGCACGGGCAGCTTCGATGCCGAGCAGGGCATGGCGGGCGGAGCGGCGGTCACGGTGGCCACCAAATCCGGCACCAACAACCTGCATGGTACAGGGTGGTGGTTCAACAACAACCAGCACTTCAACAGCGACTCTACGTATTTCCGCCCGGTGGGCTACAAAAAGCCGGTGGCCATTCTGAACATTTTCGGCGGCAACATCGGCGGACCGATCGTGAAAGACAAGCTCTTCTACTTCGTCAATTTCGAGCGCACGACGGAGCGGACGGGCCAGTTCGGGACCTACTCAGTGGCTCCGTCCGATTTTCGCGCCGGGGACTTCAGTAAGTGGACCTCGCTCGCCATCGTGTATGATCCGGAATCCGCGCCGCAGAACGCCAACACTGCGCGCACGCCTTTCGCGAATAACATTATTCCGCAGAACCGGATCAACCCGACCTTCCCGAATATCTACAAAAACATGCCGCTGCCGAATCAGGTGTCGGTGACGGATCCGCTGAATCTCAGCGGCAACTACGGGGTAGGCGGCGTCCTGAGGCTGAACCGCAATCAATACGACGCCAAGGTCAACTACGTGGCCACCCACAAGCTGACCACGTGGGGCAAGTATAGCCGCATGGATGCGCCTGTGGAGGGCAAGTATCCGTTCGGCGACCTTGGAGGCTCCGCGCTCGGCACGGCGGGCAAGGGCGAAACCACTACGCAGATCGCCACCGGCGGTTTCAACCTGGTTGTGTCGCCAACCTTCATTTTCGACGGCGTGTTCGGCTACACGCGCATGGATCAATTCGTAGGCATCCCGAATGTCGATCAGAACGTGGGGCTCGATATCTGGAAGATCCCGGGCACCAACGGCGGCAAGCAGTATGCCAATGACACGCGTTATGGCGGCGCTCCCCAAATTACGGGTTTCGGCTTCTCCGACATCGGTTTCATCGATACCTGGACACCGGTTTGGAGGCACGAGCGGAGCTACACGTACACCAGCAATTTCACCAAGCTGAAGGGCGCGCACGAAATCCGTTTCGGCGTGGAGGCCCGACGCCTGGAGCTCAACCACTGGCAGCCCGAGACAGCGAACCCGCGCGGCGCAATCACCTTCAGCAGCGGCGTCACCAACGTGTCGTCGCAGACGGCGCGTACGCCCAACAGCTATGCATCGGCGTTGCTCGGGCTGGTGTCGTCGTACTCGAAATCGATCCAGTATTACGAGATGAAGACCCGCGAGTGGCAGTTGGCCAGCTATGTTCGCGACCGCTGGCAGGTAAGCCGCAAGCTGACGGTCAACCTGGGACTGCGCTACGAATTCTATCCGCTGATCAACCGCGGCGACCGCGGCATCGAACGCTGGGATCCGGGCACCAACATCGTTTACTTCGGCGGCCTGGGCAACACGCCGCGGAACGCCGGAATCACGGTCAGCCACAAGAACTTCGCACCGCGCGCCGGGCTTGCTTACCGGATCGGGGATAAGGGCGTCTTCCGCGCCGGCTATGGCCTGACCTGGGATCCACTGCCCTTCGGGCGCCCCTTGCGGGGTCTATACCCTTCCACGCTGACCGGAAGCTATGTACCGACAGTAAGTACGTTCGGCTGGTATAACTCGATCAACGAAGGAATTCCGGATATTCCAACGCCGGATGTGAGCAAGGGCCAGGCCCTGCTGCCGAACAACATCGATATGGGTCCGCGCAGTCCCTGGGGCGGCGAGATCCATCGCGGGTACATTCAGAGCTGGAATGCCACATTTGAACGGCAGCTGCCCTTCGCGTTGATCGGCAGCGCGGGCTATGTGGCCACGCGCACCATCCACCAGTTGATCGATCGCAACATCAATACTGTAGGCCCCGGCATCGGCACTACGACTGCGAACCTGCCGCTGGCCAAGGCGTACGGGCGCACGATCGCGATGAACATGTGGGACGGGATCGGTGTGGCGAACTACCATTCGCTGCAGACATCGTTGAACAAGAGCTTCTCTCATGGGCTGCTGCTCAAGGTGAACTACACGTTCAGCAAGTCGCTGAGCATGGCCGATGAAGATGGCTGGGTGGGCTTGCCGCTGTACAACCTGCCGTCCATGATCTACGAGAACTACGCTCCCTCGGGTTACGACCGCACGCATATGTTCAGCGCCGGTTGGAACTACGAGCTGCCTGTGGGCACGGGCAAGAAACTGGCGATCACGAATAAGGCCGCCAATTTTGTAGTCGGCGGCTGGAAGATGAGCGGGATCTTCGTGGCTTACTCGGGTACGGCGTTTACGGTCACGGGCAGCGGATCTTCACTGCAGGCGACCGGGAACAGCCAGACGGCCGACCTCATCGGTCCGGTCCAGAAACTCGGCGGCAAGGGTCCGGGTAATCCGTACTACGCGCCGCTGAGCTTCATCGACCCGCAGATCTATTTCGCCCAGACCGGCGTTTACCGGTTCGGCACCATGGGACGCAATGTGTTGCGCGGACCGGGGTACTGGCAGCTGAGTCCCGCGATCTACAAGAACTTCAAGATCAAGGAGAAGGTCAACGCCGAGTTCCGCGCCGAATCCACCAACTTCACCAACACGCCGATCTGGGGCAATCCCAACGCCGGCGCTGCCAGCCTGCGCCGCAACGCGGACGGGTCGCTGAATACAGGCGTCGCCGATCCGTATCAGAACTTCATGTCGATCACCAGCGCGACTGCCGGGCGGCAGTTCCGCTTCGGATTGCGCGTGGCGTTTTAACTCGTCAGTACGACCAGCTAACGGCCGGTCACGACGACAGGCAGAACCGATGCATCTATCACGTCGTGACCGGCGCAAGGTTCGACGGGCTCAGTCCCGGCGATGAAGATCTCATTACGCACGCGGGTGCAACTGGCGCCCGCGAGTTGTCCGCTGATTTCGCAAATCTCCGCACGGCTGATTCCGGCGGGAGCCTGAAACTCGTGGGCGGCGCGGTAGGGGCGGAATTTAGACGCGCGCTTCATGAAATCCGTCCAGATGGGGAGTGCGGATTTGGCGCCTTCCAGATTCAGTTCGCGATTGTCGTCGAAGCCCACCCAGACCACGCAGAGCAGTTCGGTGGTAAAACCGGCGAACCAGCCATCGCGGGAAGTGCCCGTCTTGCCGGCGGCCGGCAGCAGGAACCCTCGTGAACGGACGGACGCTCCCGTTCCACTGCGCAGCACTTCCTGCATTAGGCTCGTCGTCACGTAGGCGACGCGCGGATCGAGCGCCGTCCGGGTCTGGGGCTGATGCTGCGTGAGGACTGCACCATCGGCGGATCGAACCTCGCGGATAAAGGTGGGCGTGACCAACGTGCCCTGATTCGCGAAGACGGTGTAGGCGGCGGCGATCTCGAGCGGCGTGGCTTCGTACGCGCCGAGGGCGACTGCGGGAGTGGCGGCAATCTTGTCGTTGAGACCGGCGCGACGCGCAACATTCACGACGCGTTGATAGCCCACCTGCTCGGCGAGGCTGACCGTCGCCACATTTAAAGAATGCGCCAGTGCATTGCGGAGCGTTACGGGGCCCTGGTAGGAGTCGTGGAAGTTCCCCGGAGAGTAGACTGCACCTTTGAAATAGAAAGAGGTGGCTTCGTCGTTCAGCACGGTGGCAGGCGTGAAGAGCTTGTTCCCGCCTTGCACGGCGCTATCAATGGCAGCGGCATACACGAAGGGCTTGAAGACCGAGCCTGGCTGGCGCATGGCAAGCACGTGGTTGAGCTGGCTGTCGCCATAATTGCGCCCACCCACCACGGCTTTGATTTCTCCAGTCCGCGGGTCGAGGGCGATAAGAGCAACCTGCGGCTGTATGCCCGGTTCGACGCCGGAATCCTTGCGCTTGCGGAGCAATTGATCGACGCCTTCCATGCCCATGCGGACGGCGGCTTCGGCGGCCTGCTGCAAGTCTGGATCGAGCGTCGTGACCACAGTGCGCGAGCGGGCCGCGGTATCGCCCAGGGAGTTCTGCAACTCGTCGTTCATCATGGCGAGGAAGTAGGAACTCTCGCCCGTATCCGCGGACGGCGCAAGCTTGAGCGGCAAGTTCACTGCGGCCAGGTAATCGGACTCGCTCAATTGGCCGTTCCGGCGCATCAGCGCGAGAACCAGATTCCGGCGATTGAGGGCGCGCACGGGATAGCGGAACGGATTGAAGTAGCTGGGTCGCTGAATAAGCCCGGCTAAGAACGCGGATTCGGTAAGGTCGAGTTGGCCGAGATTCTTGTTGAAATAGACGCGCGCGGCTTCGCCCATGCCGTGAATGTTGTAGGTGCCGCGGCGCCCGAGATAGACCTCGTTGACGTAGTCCTCAAAGATCTGCTGCTTGGTGAGCTTGTGTTCCAGATGCAGGGTGATGAGCATCTCGGCGCCTTTGCGGCGCCAGCTCTTGGCGGGATCCAGGAAGAAAGCGCGCGCCAATTGCATGGTGATAGTGGAGGCGCCCTGCTGCTTGCGATTGTCCTTCAGGTCCAGATAGGCGGCCTTCATCATGCGGCGGTAGTCTAAGCCCCAGTGATCGAAGAAGCGTTTGTCTTCGGTGGACGTGATGGCGTGGACCAGATTGGAAGGCACGTCGGCGAAGTGCACGAGTCGGCGTTTTTCGCGGTTGGCGGAGAGATTGGTCAGGAAGCGGGGATGGAGCTGATAGCTCCGGCCGGCGATGTGGTCGCGGAGTGAGACGATGGCTGCAACCTGGTCTCGGGCGAAATCGACGCGAACCGTGTCGGCCGTGGAATCGACGCCGGGCGAGATCTCCACGGAATTGCTACGCACTTCGTACCAGCCGCCGTGGTTGCCCGAGGTGCGAGTGTAGCCGCTGCGCTGCAGCGTAGCGATGAGATCCTGCTGCGTCATTGCGTCGCCGACGGAGAGGGTGATTGGGGCGGCGAGAATGTTGAGCGATAAAGAAAACGGCCCTTCGGCAAGGCGCCGATCGGCCAGGCGCGCCAGTCGCAAATATTGCATGCTGCCGAAAAATATTAAGCCGGCGACGAAAGAGAGCGAGATCGCCCAGAATGCGGGATTGCGTACGAATGCGTGGATCCGGAGCCTGCTGACGTGAGTTTGGTCACTTTCGGGAGGTTGAGTCGGTGCGACTTTCACTTCCTCGACTTGGTCCAATTCCCCGGGAAAGAGCGTCATAGCGCACATAGGGGCACGAGTGGTACCGTCCTACGGCGACGTACATCGCGGGAATTGGGCCGAATTCGCAGCCGGAGGCCTGTCCTACATTCGGTATGCTGGGGACTATGAAGACCGTCTGCATCGTGATGCTCTGCGCTGTGATGACGGCTGCCGCCGGGACTCGTTTCCAGCCGCGCCGGATGGTGCGCAACGATGTCCCGGCGGGCAAAGGGCAGTGCGACATCCGCTTGCAGGTGGACAACGAAGTCCACGTCACCGTGCGGGGCGGCCGCGTCGATGTGAAGACTCTCTCTGGCCGGGATGCGCGGGACGACGGGAGCGAATGCAACCTCCCGATACCGAAGGACGAGGTGCGCGGCTTTCGCTTCGAGGTCATCGACAAGCGCGGCGAAATTCAATTGGTGGAGGAGCCCTCACGCCGGAACCACTCCGCCGCCATCGTGCATATACGCGATACCGCGGGCGGCGAAGGCCGCTACCACTTCCGCCTGAGTTGGGAGATCAGGAATTACGACTTCGACCGCCCGCCCACCGGCGGCGGCTTCAGTTGGAATAATGCGGCCAGTTACAAGGGCAAGGGACTTGGTAAGACGATCTTGAACGGGCGCGAGGAGATGGTGTTCCGCCAGGTGACGATGGAGATCGACCAAAGCGGCAAAATGGCGATCTGGTTCGCTCCCGAGCGGGGGAGGCCCGTTTCGTTCACCGGGCAACTGCAGTCGAATAACGGCGGCAAATTGAAGGTGGACGTGATGTCGGAAGACCGGCGCATGCGCGGTCCGATGTGGATCACAGTGGACCCGAAGAAGCAGGTGCAGAGCGTTTCTCTGGAAGCCACGGACGGGCAGGACCGGTTGCAACTCGCGTGGAATCGCAAATAGCGTTTAAACGACGACTTCTCGCGACGCCACCATCATGCCGAGGAGCGCATCTGTAGCGCGATTGAATTTCTTACGCCTGCGGTGCACGATGCCCACCGGACGGAAGAGTCCGGGGGCATTCAGTTTCACCGCCACAAGGCGACCCTGCTCGATTTCGGCCTGCATAGTACGGGACGGCAGGATGCTGATTCCCTGCCCCAGCGCCACCGCTTCCTTAATCATCTGAATGTTGTCGAAGTGCATGGCGAGGATGACTTCAACACCCTGCGCGCGCAGGAAGCGGTCGAGCTCGCGGCGGATGCGGAGGTCCTCGTCGAAGCCGATGAAGGCGTAGCCGTTGAGGTCGGAGGGATAGATTTCGCCGCGTGAAGCCAGCGGATGATTGGGCGGCACGGCGACGTCCATATCTTCTTCCCGCAGCGGGATGGCGGCCATTTCGCGGCTGGATTCGGGGTAGCTGACCAGGCCGAGATCGGCGGCATCGTCGCGTACCGCGTCGTAGATTTTGTCGGGGCGCATGTACTCCACATGCAATTGGGCCGCTGGATATTTTGCGGCAAATTCCGCGCCAAGGAGGCTCATTTCACTGAGACCCGCGGAGTAGATGGAAGCCACGCGAACCGCGCCCTGTACGTCGCCCTTGAGGGACTCCAGGGAGAGCGAAAATTCCTCTTCGCGGCGCAGGACGTCGCGGCAAAACTCGCTATAGATGCGTCCGGCGGTGGTCAACTCAAGCGGACGCTTGCTGCGATCGAGCAAAATCACACCAAGACGGCGTTCCACCTCCTGCACGTGCTGGCTAGCGGCAGATTGGCTGACGCCGCAGTGCTCGGCCCCCCGACTCATGCTCCTGGTTGCTGCTATCTCTCTGAAAAGTCGCTGTTCCCAGAATTCCACAAGGCCAGCATAACATAAGTTTTTCTAATTATGCGTGTTGAATAATTTCCTATTGTCTAATAGTAGGGGTGCTGATACACTACCAATACAGGCAACCGCCCGTTTTGGAAACCACTGCCGCGGAACTACCCTTTTGGTGGCAGGGAAACCCCGAGACAAACCATGAACGAACACAGTGTAAGCACCGGTCTACCTCCCGCGCAGGGCCTTTACGATCCTCGCCTCGAGCACGATGCCTGCGGCATAGGCTTCGTGGCCAACATCAAGGGTCAGAAATCTCACGAAATCATCGTCAAGGGAATCCAGGTACTGATCAACCTGACGCACCGCGGAGCTTGCGGCTGCGATCCGGAGACCGGCGACGGAGCCGGGGTCCTGATCCAGATTCCGCACAAGTTCTTCGCGCGCGAGTGCTCCAAACTGGGCTTCACGCTGCCGCCGGCAGGCGAGTACGGCGTCGGCATGGTCTTCCTGCCGGTGGAACCGCATGCGCGGTTGCGCACCGAAGGCATTGTCGAGCGGATTGTGGTGGAGGAAGGCCTGCGCGTGCTCGGCTGGCGCGATACACCAATCGATGGCGGCGCCATCGGGCGCGTCGCGCGCAATTCGCAGCCCTACATCCAGCAGATTTTCGTGGCTCGCGGCAAGGGCATGACCGAGGACCAGTTGGAGCGCAAGCTCTACCTGGTGCGGAAACGCGCCGAGGGCGAAATCGCCAAGAGCGATATCCCGGAGAAGGGCTTTTTCTACGTGCCGTCGCTCTCTGGGCGCACCATCATATATAAAGGACTGCTGCTGGCGCCGCAGATCGCCAACTTCTATCCGGAATTGCAAGATCCGGAAGTGGTGAGTGCGCTCTGCCTGGTGCATCAGCGCTTCAGCACGAATACGTTCCCCACCTGGCAACTGGCGCACCCTTACCGTTACGTGGCGCACAACGGCGAAATCAATACACTGCGCGGCAATGTCAACTGGATGCACGCTCGGCAGAGCATCCTGGCATCTCCGCTGTTTGGCGACGATATCAAGAAGCTGTTCCCGATCGTACAGCCGGGCGGCAGCGATTCGGCGGCCTTCGACAACGCGCTGGAATTGTTGGTGCTTTCCGGCCGCAGCCTGCCGCACGCGATGGCCATGCTGATACCGGAAGCGTGGTCGAAGAACGAGTACATGAATCCCCAAAAGCGCGCGTTCTACGAATACCACGCGTCGCTGATGGAGCCGTGGGATGGCCCGGCGGCAATCGCGTTTACCGACGGCCGCTCGATTGGCGCAACGCTGGATCGCAACGGACTGCGCCCGGCGCGCTACCTGGTCACCAAGGACGATGTCATCATCATGGCGTCGGAGACCGGGGTGCTTCCGGTGAAGCCGGAGGACGTGAAACTGAAGGGCCGCCTGCAACCCGGCAAGATGCTGCTGGTGGATACGGCCGAGGGCCGGATCGTGAGCGACCGCGAGTTGAAGCGCGCGCTTTACGGACGCAACCCTTATCAACTGTGGATCAAGGAACACCAGATCACACTGGATCAGTTGGCGGAGCCGCCACGCGCGCATGGCGCGGAACACAAGACGCTGGTGCTGCGGCAACGCGCATTCGGGTATACGGACGAAGACATACGCATCGTCCTTGCGCCGATGGCCGAAAAGGGCGAGGAGCCGATCGGGTCGATGGGCACGGATACGCCGCTCGCCTGCCTGTCGGACAAACCGCAGCCGCTCTTCCATTATTTCAAGCAACTCTTCGCGCAGGTCACCAATCCGCCGATCGATCCGATTCGCGAAGAACTGGTGATGTCGCTGACGAGTTACATCGGCACGGAGCGCAACATTCTTGCCGAGACGCCGCAGCACTGCCACACCTTGAAGCTACCGCATCCGATCCTGACCAATCGCGATCTGGAGAAGATGCGGCGCGTGAGCCAGGGCGATTTCCTGGCGACCACGCTGCCCATGCTGTTCGCCGTGGAAGACGGAGCGAAAGGCCTGGAGCGCGGCTTGACGCAGCTTTGCCGTCGCGCGTCGCTGGCGATTCAATCGGGCTACACGCTGCTGATTCTGTCGGACCGCGGAGTGGATGAAGACTACGCGCCAATCCCGAGCCTGCTGGCAATGACGGCGGTGCACAATCACCTGATACGCGAGGGCGGGCGCACGCAGGTGGCGCTGATCATCGAAAGCGGCGAGCCGCGTGAGGTGATGCACTTCGCGCTGCTGATCGGGTACGGGGCGAGCGCTGTGAATCCGTATCTGGCGCTGGAGACGGTGGGACCGGACGAGAAGGCGATGGCCAACTACGTCAAGTCGGTGAATAAGGGCCTGCTGAAGACGTTCAGCAAGATGGGAATCTCGACGCTGCAGAGCTATCGCGGCGCGCAGGTGTTCGAAGCCATCGGTTTGAGCAAGAGTCTGGTGGACAAATATTTCACGGGAACGTCGAGCCGGATCGAGGGTGTGGGGCTGGAGGTGCTGGCAGAGGAAGCGATTCTCAAGCACAAGCATGCCTTCGCGCCGCAGACCGATTTCGATACCGAGTTATCGGTGAGCGGGAATTATCAGTTCCGCGCGCGCGGCGAGTATCACCTGTACAATCCGCAGACGATTCAGAAACTGCAATCGGCGGTGCGCACGGATAATTTCGCGACCTTCCAGGAGTACACGGACCTGATCGACAATCAGACGCGGCAGTTGTGCACGCTGCGCGGTTTGCTGGATCTGAAACTGGCCGATGAGCCGGTGCCGTTGGAAGAAGTGGAACCGGCGAAGGACATCGTGAAGCGCTTCGCCACGGGGGCGATGAGCTACGGCTCGATCTCGAAGGAAGCGCACGAGACGCTGGCCATCGCGATGAACCGGATCGGCGGCAAGAGCAATACCGGCGAGGGCGGCGAGGACGAGGCGCGTTTCGGCACCGAGAAACGCTCGGCGATCAAGCAGGTGGCGAGCGCGCGCTTCGGCGTGACCACGAACTATCTGATCAACGCCGACGAGTTGCAGATCAAAATGGCGCAGGGCGCGAAGCCCGGCGAGGGCGGTCAGTTGCCCGGCCACAAGGTGGACGAGACCATCGCGCGGGTACGCCACTCGACGCCTGGCGTGGGGTTGATTTCGCCGCCGCCGCACCATGACATTTACTCGATCGAAGATCTGGCGCAGTTGATTTACGATCTCAAGAACGTGAATCCACGGGCGCGGATTTCGGTGAAGCTGGTGGCAGAGGTAGGCGTCGGGACGGTGGCCGCGGGCGTGGCGAAGGCGCATGCCGACGTGGTGCTGATCTCGGGCGATAGCGGTGGCACGGGCGCGAGCCCGCTGAGTTCGATCAAGCACGCGGGCGTTCCCTGGGAGCTCGGCCTCGCCGAAGCGCATCAGGTGCTGGTGATGAACGACCTGCGCGGACGCGTGCGGCTGCAGACCGACGGCAAACTGCAGACCGGTCGCGATGTGACGATTGCCGCGCTTCTGGGCGCGGAGGAGTTCGGCTTCTCCACAGCCCCGCTGGTAGCGCTGGGCTGCATCATGATGCGCAAGTGCCATCTGAATACCTGCCCGGTGGGAATCGCGACGCAGGACCCGGCGCTGCGCGCCAAGTTCGAAGGCACGCCGGAGAACGTGATCAATTTCTTCTTCTTCATCGCCGAGCAAGTGCGCAAGAACATGGCGATGCTGGGCTTCCGCAGCTTCGATGAAATGGTGGGCCGGGTGGATATGCTGGACACTCGCACCGCCAACGAGCACTGGAAGGCGAAGGACATCGACCTCTCGGCGATCCTGTACAATCCCGAAATGCCCAGCCGCATTGCGCGGCGCTGCGTACAGGCGCAGGATCACGGGCTGGACGAGGCGCTGGATTACAAGCTGATCGATCACGCACGCGACTCGATTGAGAACGGCACGCGGGTGGAAATCAAACTGCCGATCCGCAACGTGCATCGCACGGTGGGCGCGATGTTGAGCGGCGAGATCGCGCGCAAGCACGGCTCGGCCGGGCTGCCCGACGACACGATTCACTTCCAATTCTCAGGCAGCGCGGGCCAGAGTTTCGGCGCGTTTCTGGCCAAGGGCGTGACGCTCGAACTGGAGGGCGATGCCAACGATTACGTGGGCAAGGGCCTCTCGGGCGGACGGCTGATGGTCTACCCGCCGCGCACCGCTACGTTCCAGCCGGAGGAGAACATCCTGATCGGCAACGTGGCGCTCTACGGCGCGACCAGCGGCGAAGCCTACTTCAACGGGATGGCCGGCGAACGCTTCGCGGTGCGCAACTCAGGCGCACGCGCGGTCGTGGAAGGGCTGGGCGATCACGGCTGCGAGTACATGACGCGCGGCATGGTGGTGGTGCTCGGCAAATGCGGCCGCAATTTCGCGGCGGGCATGAGCGGCGGCATCGCCTACGTGCTCGACGAGAAGGGCGATTTCGCCGAGAAGCGGTGCAACACCGCGGCGGTCGATCTGGAGCCGGTGCCGGCGGAAGACGCTGAGGTGCTGATGTCGATCGTCACGGCTCATGTGGAGGCCACCGGCAGTCCGCGGGGCAAATGGGTGTTGGAGAACTGGGAGAACATGCTGCCCAAGTTCATTAAGGTCTTCCCGCACGAATTCAAGCGGGTGCTGGGCATTCAGCGCCAGCAGGTTGCGGTGGCATAGGAGGACACATGGGAAAAGTCACCGGCTTCATGGAATACACGCGGGAAGTGCCGCAGCGGCGCGATCCGGCGGTCCGCATCAAGGACTGGTTCGAGATTTATCAACCCTTCCCGGAAGACCATCTGCGAACGCAGGCGGCACGCTGCATGGATTGCGGCGTGCCCTTCTGCCACACCGGGTGTCCGCTCACCAACATCATTCCCGATTGGAACGATCTGGTGTATCGCGGCTCGTGGAAAGAGGCGGTGCGGCAGTTGCACGCCACCAATAACTTCCCCGAATTCACCGGGCGCATTTGCCCCGCCCCGTGCGAAGCCTCGTGCGTGCTGGGCATCAATGAGCCCGCGGTGACCATCAAGCAGATCGAGAAGACGATCATCGATCGCGCGTTCGAAGCCGGGTACATTATCCCGGAGCCGGCCGCGGTGCAAACCGGCAAGCGCGTGGCAGTGATCGGTAGCGGACCGGCGGGACTCGCCGCGGCGCAGCAACTGGCGCGCGCGGGACACGATGTCACGGTCTTCGAAAAGAACGACCGCGTGGGCGGCCTGCTGCGCTACGGCATTCCGAATTTCAAAATGGAGAAGCACCTGATCGACCGGCGCATCGAACAGATGCGAGCCGAGGGTGTGAAGTTCGAGACCAACGCGCATGTAGGCGGCAACGTTCCGGTGGAAGATCTGCGTCGCGAGTTCGACGCGGTGCTACTGGCTGGAGGCGCGGAGCAGCCGCGCAATCTGAATGTCCCCGGGCGCGAGTTGAAGGGCGTCCACTTCGCGATGGAGTTTCTGCCGCAGCAGAATCGGGTCTGCGAAGGCGATGCGGTAGCGGACCAGATTATGGCCACGGGCAAGCACGTGATCATCATCGGCGGCGGGGATACGGGCGCGGATTGCCTGGGCACCAGCCATCGTCAGGGAGCGAAATCGGTGACGCAGTTCGAACTGCTGCCCAAGCCGCCGGATACGCGATCTCCGCTGACGCCTTGGCCGCTGTGGCCCATGCAACTTCGCATCGAGAGTTCGCACGAAGAGGGCGGGACGCGCGATTGGAGCGTCAGCACCGTAAACTTCTCGGGCGACGCGAACGGCAACGTCAAGCAACTGCATGCGGTGCGAGTGACGCCGAAGATCGAGGCGGTACCCGGCACGGAGTTCACGCTGGATGCGGATCTGGTGCTCCTGGCGATGGGCTTCACGGGTCCGGTGAAGGGCGGCATGATCGAGCAACTAGGCGTGGACTTGGATGGACGCGGCAATGTGCTGGCGGACGCCGACTACATGTCGAGCGTGCCCGGCGTGTTTGCGGCAGGGGATATGCGGCGCGGCCAATCGCTGGTAGTGTGGGCGATTGCGGAAGGACGCAAGGCGGCGGAAGGCATCGGGCGCTACCTGGCGAAGTAGCCAGCCCGAGCCCCCATCAGAGCCGCGACCGTTAGGGAGCGGTGGCTAACTTGCCTTGAGACGCCGCATGCCGACCGTCGCGGTAGGGATGGCCGTTGCCAGCCACCCCCCGCACAGACCCG
>JBDTPR010000110.1:0-13203 GCA_039932635.1 Candidatus Solibacter sp. | reverse complement strand
AACGTGATAGAATTCGAACGTCCCATCCCTCGTAATTTCAAAGACAAAAGGTAAGTATCGAAAAGCACACCTATGCAGAAGCAGGAGCCCAAGCGAGTCCTGGCCGTGGTCAGCGATCTGTTCTTTTCCGTCAAGATCAGTGAGGCGGCCAAGCGCAACGGTCTGGCACTGGAATTTGTCAAAGAAGGCAAGGAACTCATGGAGAAGGCAAAGGTAAAGCCTTCGCTAATTGTGTTCGATTTGAATTTCGAGTCGGCCGCTCCGTTGGACCTGATTGCGCAATTGAAGGGCAACCCCGAAACCAAGGGAATCAGCCTGCTCGGCTACCTTTCCCATCTTCAGGGCGAGTTGAAAATGCAGGCGCAGGCGGCCGGCTGCGACATGGTGATGGCGCGCTCCGCGCTGTCGCAGAACATGCTGCTGATTTTCAAGCGGCACGCCGGGATTTGAGCGTTACTGGTTTAGACCGCTGGTTTAGACCGCTGCTTTAGACCCTGGTCTAAACCGTCACCACCGGACACAATGATTCCCTGACGATCGCGTAGGCGTTGGTCGGCAAGTGTCCATGAGCGCGCGGCGTGCTGCCGCGGCCAATCACCAGCAGATCGGCCTTCAGCGTTTCCACCGCGGACGCGACCACAACGGGCGTTTGTCCGGCTTCAATGGCGACGGAGGCTTCGACTCCCATGTCGTCGCGCATGGAGGAGATCCGTTCCATGGCGGTGCGGGTGAGTTGGGTGCGCCAGTCGGGATCGAAATAGAAACCGCCGAGGCGGGTGGCGGAGGCGGGGATGGCGTGGATCAGCGTCAGGTGGGCGTCGAATTCGGCGGCAAAACCCGCTGCCCAACAGATTACTTCCCGGCTATGCAGTCCGAGGTCGATGGCGCACGCGATATTGTGAAAATGCATGGTACTGAAGCTCGGGGCGGCCTCCATGTGGGGACCGGTCCAGACGGGGCAGATGGCGTCGTGGAGCACTTTTGCGGTAACCGAGCCGAGCAGGAAGCGGCGGAACGGTCCGTAGCCGCGAGTGGGCATCACGATGAGATTGCATTTCTCGCGTTCGGCGAAATCGACGATGGTTTGTGTGGGGTCGCCTTCGAGCACCAGACGGCGAATGGAGCAATCGGCGGGCACGCTACAGGGGAAATCATCCAGTTGCAGGGTGCGTTGTGCGGCGATCTCGCGCGCGAGATCGGCGGCGCTCGTGTAGGCCATGGCCTCGAACGAGCTGAAATTCGCCAACGGCGGGATGACCACGTGAAGCAGGACGATTTCACAGTGGAAGTGAGAGGCTAGGGCTTCGGCATATTGCACCGCGCCCCGGCACCGTGGGGAGAACTCCACGGGGACGAGCAAACGATTCAACCTCGGCATCTGCGCACCTCAGGTGGCTCGAAAGACGAAGACGCCGAACATGAGAAAGAGCAAAGTCAGAACCCGCAAAGCGGGCTGGCGGTACGGACGTCCGGCACCAGGCATCGAACCTCCAATTCCACCCGAAGTATACTCCTCAAATTCCTGCGTGAATAGCCGTCATTTTTCCAACCGGCGCCGCCGGTCAGAGCCCCACGTTAGCGGGGCGGCCCGCCGCGAGGGTGAGGGCCTGCGCACGCCCGTTGAAGCGCACTGTGGCCTTCGCCGCGGTGGGTGAAGTCAGCGTGGCCGACTTCAATTTGCCCGCCTCCCAGGCGATATCCACGGTCACGTTGCCGCGCGCTTTCAGGCCGCTAACCGAGCCCGATGGCCACGCCTTCGGCAGTGCGGGGAGGAGGTGGATTTCGCCGGCCTGCGACTGCAGCAGCATCTCGGCGACGCCCGCGGTGGCGCCGAAGTTGCCATCGATCTGAAAGGGCGGATGGGTGTCGAAGAGATTGGAATAGACGCCGCCGCCTTTGCCGTAATCGATGTTATTCCCCTTGCCTGTGATATGGAGGAGATTGCGCAGCAGGCGGTAGGCGTGATCGCCGTCCAACAGACGGGCCCAGAAGTTGATGCGCCACGCCATGGCCCAGCCGGTGGACTGGTCGCCGCGCGCAGTGAGGGAGACTTTGGCCGCGTTGGCGAGTTCGGGAGTCGCCACCGGGGAAATCTGGCGGCCCGGGTGGAGGGCGAAGAGGTGCGACACATGGCGGTGGTCATCGCGAATGTCATCGCGATCTTCGGGCCATTCCTGGAGTTGTCCCCAGGCGCCGATTTTAGGCTTGAGGAGGTTGTCGCGCATTTGGGCCACCTTCTGGCGGTAGGAGGTATCCACCCCTAGTACTTCGGCGGCCTCGATGTAATTCGTGAACAGGTCCCAGACGATCTCCTGATCGTAAGTTACGCCCGGTTCTTCGGGCCCGTGTTCCGGCGACCAGCCGTCGGGCGAAACCAATTGGCCGTCGGCGCGCGCCACCAGGTGATCTTCCCAGAACTCGGTGACTTCCTTTAGTACCGGATAGGCAGTGTTACGCAGGAAGTCAAGATCACGCGTGAAGGCATAGTGCTCCCAGTAATGTTGCGCGTACCAGGCGGAACCGGGGGGATTCCACTTAAAGCTGCCGGCGCCGAAGATGTTGTTCTCGGTTTGCACGGTCCAGCCGCGTACGCCGGAATAGTGGTGTTTGGTTGCCTCGGTGCGCACGCCGCGGAGGCTATTCACGTAATTGAAGAAGGGCAGGGCGCATTCCGAGAGGTTAGTTGGCTCGGCCAGCCAGTAGTTCATTTGAATATTGATGTTGGAATGATAGTCGCTGCGCCAGGGCGGGTTATTGGAATTGTTCCAGAGGCCCTGTAGGTTGGCAGGCAGGCTGCCGGGGCGGGAGGATGATATCAAGAGATAGCGGCCGTACTGGAAGAAGAGGGCCTCGAGCGCGGGGTCATTCGCGCCATCGCGATAGCGTACGAGGCGCTCGTCGGTGGGCAGGTCTGGCGGGGCGGCGCCGAGTTGCAAGGAGACACGACGGAAGAGGCGCTGATAGTCTTCGATGTGGGCGGCGCGTAGAGCGGGATACGGTTTGGCTGCGGCGGCGCGTAACTGCGTGTCCAGGACAGGGTGGGGGGCGGCGCCGCGCCACCCGCGCGTGCGGTCCGGCACATAGTTAGTACCTGCCGTTACGATAACCGTGAACGCGTCCACCTTATCGAGTTGGAGTGCGCCGTCGGGGGTGAAGGTTACGCGGCCGCCGGTGGGGACAAGCTGGATCGCGGTTTCGTAGAGCAGGGTGTTAGGCAGCTTACCGGCCGAGGTCAGTAGGTTCGATGACGCGGTGGCGCCGGCTCCATGAGCATCCTTCAGGCGTAGGGTGCCGCTATACGAGGCCGGCCGGTCGGCGGTGTATCTCAGGATGAGGGCTTGGTTAGGGGCGGTGGCAAAGTACTCGCGGCGGTAGATTATGCCACCGGCTTTGTAAAGAATTGTATGGATGGCACTCTCGATATCGAGTCGGCGCTCGTAATCGGACGGGGCGCCATGGGTTAGATCGAGGAAGAGGTCGGCAAGATTCTGATAACTACCGGTATCGTTCTCATCGCCGGTCCAGAGGGAAATCTCATTGAGTTGGAGATGCTCGTGTTGGGCGTCGCCGAAGATCATGGCGCCGAGGCGGCCGTTGCCAATGGGGAGCGCCTGGCTTTGCCAGTCCTCGGCAGGTTGCTTGTAGCGAAGGGTTAGCGACGGATCGGCCGCGGCGGCGCAGAGGGCACACGCGGCCAGTCCCAATAGAACTTTGGCTTTCATGGTCCTTTCCATTGTGCACCTTCCCGGGTGTGGTGGTTGGGGGGCGCCGCAGCGGATGTCCTGCGACGTACCACTTTACTAATTGACTTCCGGTGGTACTGTAATGTTGAAAGTGGTACTACGATTGAGCGAGTAATTGACCTCGAAATTCCTGACTCAACCTATAATCAAATTTATATGGCAATTAGTCTCGACAAGTCTACCTTGGAGGCGGCGCAGATTGGGTACCGCGCGCAGCTCCAGCAGATTGAAGCGAAGATGGCGGAGATCCGGCGCATGCTGGGCGGACCCGTCGCAGTTGCACCAGCGAAGCGCGCTCCTGTCGCAGCGACGGGGAAGCAGAAGCATCGCATGAGTGCTGAAGGGCGCGCTCGGATTGCGGAAGCTCAGCGCGCGCGGTGGGCCAAAGCAAAAGGCTCCCAAGGATAGGTCTCCCGCAGCTGGCACGAATAATCGGAGAGGGCGCATGCGCGATGTATGTGTGCGTTCTGCTCCGGTTGTCACGCCAGACGGCAGTTGTGTGAATTCTGGCGCGCCTCACACCTCGATGTACACGGGGGACGGCCCCTGCGACGGCGATTCGAAGTAATGACAGGACAAAAGATAGCAAGCACACGTGCGAAACTGCACTGACTTACTACGGACAAGTTCTCAACTAAGCGCGATATAGACCTATAATGATCGTAATATGGCGAATAGTCTGGATAAAGCGACTCTAGAGGCAGCTCTGATTGGTTACCAGCATCAGGTGGAGGACATTCAGGCAAAAATAGCCGCCATCCGGAAGATGCTGACTGGCAATGCGCCCACGGCGGCGCCGAAGGTCAAGAGAGCGGCATCCGCGCAAAAACAGAAACATAAGATGAGCGCGGAAGGCCGCGCCCGCATTGCAGCAGCTCAGCGCGCGCGTTGGGCCAAGGCGAAGAGGAATCAATAATTAGCGGTGAGGGGGAAGCACCGCTCCCTTACGGTCGCGGCTCTGATTCGGTCGCGGCTCTGATTCGGTCGCGGCTCTGATTGGGCTTGGCCTGATTGGTTCGATGCCGTGCTAGACCGTCGCGGGGTCTGTTACAGCTCGCGTCCGCCACAGGCACGCTGCGCCTACCGTAAAGAGAGCGATCGAGATCCACTGCGACGTGTCGAAGGGACCGCCGAGCAGATTGCCCTGCTCGTGCACACGGAAGAATTCCACTGTGAAGCGGAGCGTTGCGTAGAGCATCAGGTACGCGCCGATGATGCCGCCATCGCCGTGCGGTTTGCGGATCCGCCAGTAGAGAAACGCGAAGATGGCAAACTCTCCGAAGGCTTCATAGAGCTGAGTTGGATGGATCGGTAGGTTGAGCGGTACGCCGACCAGTTCGTGAGCCGCCGGGTTGGTGAAAGTTACCGCCCAGGGGCGGTGGCATTCGACACCCCAGCAGCAGCCCGCGGAGAAGCAGCCCAGGCGCCCGATGCCATGGCCGAGCGCTATGGCAGGCGCGAAGACATCGGCTGTCTTCCAACCCGGCAAACGAGTCTTGCGCATATACCAGATTGCGATTGCGAGCGCGGCCAGGAGTCCGCCGTAGAACACGCCTCCGGCTTGCAGTGTGGACAAAGAGAAGATATCGGCGGGGTGCTGCGCGTAATAGGGGATATCGATCAGGAACATCATCAGCTTGGCGCCGGCGATGGCGGCAAGCGCGCAGTAGATACCCAGATTGGTGATGGACTCCACACTTAAGTTAGCTTCGCGGGCCAACCAGCTGGCCAGCCACAGGGCAGACAGGAAGGCGGCGGCCACCAGGACGCCGTAAGTGTGGAGGAAGGAAAGCCCGAAGACTTCAGGATACATTGGCCGCCTGCTTTTTAGGTCTGATCATATCCAGCAGCAGGAGGCCGCTGCCGACTACGATTGCGGAGTCCGCGAGATTGAAGGTATGCCAGTGGTGGTCGGCGATATAGAAATCGAGGAAGTCGGTGACCTTGCCCGCGGCAATGCGGTCGAAGACGTTGCCGGCCGCGCCGCCCAGAATCAGAGTTAAGCCCCAGTAAGAGTTACGGTCCAGGCGCTGGGGCTTCCACAGCATGATCGCCATGAAGACCACTGCCGCGGCGGCAGCGACGATCAAGAGGGTGGTGCGCCATTCCAGGCTGGCGTCGTTCATGATGCCAAAGGCCATGCCTCGATTCTCGGAGCGAACGATGTTGAAGAGTCCGGGAATTACACGCACAGTGTCGAATGCCGAGAGGTTACTCTCTACCATCCACTTGGTGAGCCGGTCGAGGGCGAACACGACGGCGGCCGTGCCATAGGAGCGTGCCCGCAGGGCTGCCGCGGTGCTGCGCCCCGCTTCACTCATGGATGATCTCGCGGACGACCGCGGCGCACGGAGCGCAGACTGTGGGGAAATCGGTATCGCTGCCGACATCGCTGGTGTACTTCCAGCAACGCTCGCACTTGACGCCGGTGGCGCGTTCCACCGTGACGCTGGTCTCGGCTTGCGATTTGTCCTTAAGGCCTTCCGGGGCGAGCCGCGCGAGTTCCACCTGCGAGACGATGAAGAGATTCGGCAGTTCGGCAGCATAGCGCTGGAGCAAATCATAGAGCTCACCGCCGGCCGCGAGGCGGACACGCGCTTCCAGGGGAGCGCCGATGAGTTTCTCATTGCGCGCGGTATCCAACTGCTTGAGCACAATGTTCCTCACTTCCAGAAGACGGTCCCAGTCGCCCGCGCGTTTCCGCGGCCCTTCGCCGATGCCTGCCGTAAGCTCGCCGGGTTCGGGGAAATACGCGATGTGGATGCTTTCCGGACGCCCCATGTGGCCCCAGACCTCTTCGGCCGTGAAGCTCATGAGCGGCGCCAGCAAGCGTACGAAGGCGTCGAGCAGGCGGTACAACGCGGTCTGGGCGCTGCGCCGCGCCTGCGATTTCGGAGCCGTGGTGTAGAGGCGGTCCTTCAAGACGTCGAAGTAGACCGAGCTCAGGTCCACGGTACAGAAGGCGTACACGGCGTGATAGACCTTGTGGAATTCGAAGTTCTCGTACCAGGCGCGGCAGCGCGACACCAGGTCTTCGGCGCGCAGCAGGATCCACTGATCGAGGTCCGCCAGCTCGGCGGCAGGGACGGCGTCGGTCGCCGGATTGAAGCCCGCCAGATTGCCGAGCATGTAGCGGAAGGTGTTGCGCAGTTTGCGATAGGCATCGACCAGGCGCGTCAAGATGGTGGGCGATAGGCGCACGTCTTCGTTGAACTCCACGCTGGCAGTCCAGAGGCGCAGGATGTCGGCGCCGTGATCCTTGATGATGCTCTCCGGCTCGATCGAATTGCCGAGCGATTTGTGCATCGCCTTGCCCTCGCCATCGAGCACCCAGCCATTCAACACACAGGCGCGGTAGGGCGCGCCGCCGCGCAGGCCGGTGGCCACGAGCAGGGAACTGTGGAACCAGCCGCGATACTGATCGCCGCCTTCCAGGTAAACGTCGGCCGGCCAGGGCAGACCGAAAGCGTCGTTGAGCACGGCCAGGTGGCTCGATCCGGAATCGAACCAGACGTCGAGAATGTCGGTCTCTTTGGCGAATTCGGCGCCGCCGCATTTGGCGCAGGTATGGCCGGCGGGGAGTAACTCCGCAGCGGAACGTTCGTACCATACGT
Organism: Candidatus Solibacter sp.; assembly: GCA_039932635.1. Lineage (GTDB taxonomy): Bacteria > Acidobacteriota > Terriglobia > Bryobacterales > Bryobacteraceae > Solibacter. Next base: position 5,846 of record JBDTPR010000110.1, on the reverse strand, counting down.
CGGCGGAATGCTCCTCAAACAGCTTGACGATGCCGTCGAGGATTTTGCGGTCGATCACCGGCTCGCGGCAGGCTTCGCAGTAGAAGACGATGATCGGCACGCCCCACACGCGCTGACGCGAGATGCACCAATCGGGGCGCACAGCGATCATGTTGGAGATGCGCTCCTGGCCCCACTCGGGCATCCACTTGACGCGTTTGATGGCTTCGAGCGCGTCCTGGCGGAAGTTATTCAACTCCATGCCGATGAACCATTGCTCGGTGGCGCGGAAGATGACCGGGTTGTGGCAGCGCCAGCAGTGCGGGTAGGAGTGCGCGAGCTTCTCCATGCCGAGGAGGGCGCCGGTCTGCTGGAGGAGTTCCAGCACGATGGGATTGCCTTCCCAGATGGTCTTGCCGATCAATTCGTCGGGCAGGTGGCCGGGCGCGCCCTCGGCGCGGAAGAAGCGGCCCGCCGCATCGACGGGGCAGAACGTGGCGATGCCGTACTTCTGGCCGATGGCGTAATCCTCCTGGCCGTGGCCGGGAGCGGTGTGGACGGCGCCGGTGCCCTGTTCGAGGGTGACGTGGTCGGCCACGATGCCGAGCGAATCGCGCTCGAAGAGCGGATGGCGGAACATCGAGCCATCGAGGCGCGCGCCGGGGAAAGTGGCGATGGTCTGATAGTCATGCCAGCCCAATTTCTCCGCGGTGACCTTGAGCAGGTCGGCGGCGACGATGTAGATTGAGCCCGCCACATCCACCGCGGCGTACTCGAATTTCGGGTTGTAGGCGATGGCCATGTTGGCCGGGATGGTCCATGGCGTAGTAGTCCAGATGACGCCGTAGACGGTGCGTCCGGCCAGCGCCGGGGCGATGGCGGCGGGGTCGGAGGTCATGACGAAGCGAACCCAGATCGAAGGGCTGGTGTGGTCGGCGTATTCGACTTCGGCTTCGGCCAGCGCGGTGCGGTCTTTGATGCACCAGTGCACGGGCTTCAGGCCTTTGTACACGTAGCCCTTCTCCAGGAAATCGACGAACGCGCCGGCGATGACGCTCTGATATTTCGCGCTCATCGTCAGGTAGGGTTCTTCCCAGCGGCCAAGCACGCCCAGGCGCTTGAAACCCTCGCGTTGTATGTCGACGTATTTCTCCGCGTACTTACGGCAGGCGCGCCGGATCTGCACGGCGGTCATCTGCGCCTTTTTGGAGCCGAGCTCGCTATCGACCTTGATTTCGATGGGCAGGCCGTGGCAATCCCACCCGGGAACGTAGGGCGAATCGAAGCCCGCCATGGTCTTCGATTTGACGACGAAATCTTTCAGGATTTTGTTGAACGCGGTGCCCAGGTGAATGCGCCCGTTGGCATACGGGGGACCGTCGTGGAGCACGTAGGTGGGCCGGCCCGCGCGCGACGCACGAATCCTGTGATACAGCTTCTCCTCTTCCCACCGGGCCAGCATCTTGGGCTCGGCTTGCGGCAGATTTGCCTTCATGGAGAAAGCGGTGGTTGGCAGATTTATGGTCTGCTTCAAGACTACATTTTTCGGGTCCATGGGGGGTAACTTTCATGGTACCAATTAGTGCGTGGGCAAGAAGCAAGAGGTGAGGTAAGAAAGACTCCGGCCTTCGGCCGGTGTACCGACTGAAGTCGGTACGCAGACTAAAGTCCGCCCCACAAAACACTATTGGAAGTAGCCGTTGATATCGAGGATCAGATGCGTTGGGTGGCTGGCGAAGGCCGTGACGGCTCCGTTGGTTCCTGCGGGCACCAGCGCGGCGTTGGCCACTACGCTGCCATCGAAGGCGTTCAGCGTGGAGACCGGGGGCTGCGGACCGGTGCCCCATAGGGAGAGGAATCCCAGACCGGAGGGCGGCACTACCGTAGCATTGAGCGAGTAGGCGCGCGCCGCGGGGGGAATGGGGCACGAGGATGCGGGCACCGGTATGATGCGCGATTCCGCGGTGCCCAGCGGCGAGGCACCTGGCGCGGTCCGCGTATCGAGGACGCGGCAGGGCGTTGCGGCATAGAAATCGAGCGAGCCGAGGGCGGGCGGCGCGAAGTAGCCCGAGATGTCGATGATGAGGGCCGTGGCGTTGGTGGAGATCACGGTGACGGCGCCGTTGAGGCCGGCGGGCACAATCGCCATGTTGGAGGTGACGGCGCCGGTGGGCGCGTTCAGGGTGGACGACCCGGGCTGCCCTGTACCGGCCGGCCAGGCGCTGAGGAAGCCGAGCGCGCCGACCGGGACGACGGTCATATTCATGGCGTAGGCCTGGGCGGTTGCGGGGACTCCGCAGGGGCCCGAGAGCACCGGGAAGGTGCGTGCCGTGGCGGCGCTCAGCGCGGGTCCGGCGAGCGGTCCGGTGCCGATTCGGGTATCGGCGAGGCGGCAGGGAGCGATGGGATAGAAGGCCAGATTCGGCCCCGCGGCGGCGGGGAGGAAGTAGCCGTTGATATCGATGATGGCGTTGGTGGGGTTGCTGGCGAACAGGGTGATGGCTCCGTTGGTTCCGGCGGGAACGATGGCGGCGTTGGCCTTGATTCGTCCGTCGCCTGAGTTGAGCGTGGAGACGACGGGCTGCGATTGTCCGGCGGGCCAGACGGAGAGGAAGCCGAGCGAACCGAGGGGGACCACGGTGAGATTGAGAGAGTACGCCTGAGCGTTGGCGGGAACGCCGCAGGTATTGGCGATGGTGAAATTGCGGGGCGTGGCGGTGGCGAGGCTGGGGCCGCCATGGGCGCCAGTGGCAAGGCGGGTGTCGGCTACGCGGCAGGGAGTGACGGGCACGAAACGCAGTCCAGGGGCGATTTGCGTGATGGCGATGGTCTGTCCCGCCAGGGTGAGGGTGGCGGAGCGGGCGCCGGTAGTTGTGTTGGCGGCAATCGAGTAGCCGATAGTTGCGGGGCCGGTGCCTGAGGTGGGCGAGGTCCAATTGAGCCAGGACGGCGCGGCTGAGAGAACCCACTGGCAGTAGGGTTCGGTGGTGAGCGAGATGGCGCCGCTGCCTCCTATGGCGGATAGCGTGATGTTCGGCGCACTTACACTGTACGTGCACGGGGGCGTGATGGCGGTGAGATCGCCGACGCTTGCACTCGAACTTCCGCCGCCCGATACGGATGCCTGATTCGTTACCAGGGAGGGTGCGTTGCCGGCCACGTTTACCGTCACCATAATCGTCATATAACCGGAGCCCGCCGCCAGCGAATCCGAGCGCGTGCAGGTAGTGCCCGCGCAGGTCCAACCGGGCCCGCCGATGGAAGCCAACGTAAGTCCGGCAGGCAGCGTGTCGGTGACGCTAACGGTGCCCGAGGTGGGTCCGGCGCCGAAAGCGTTCAAGACGGAGATGGTATAGGTGGCCCCGACCTGCCCTTGATTGAAATTTCCCGGGTGGGTCTTGTAGATGCTCAGCGAGGCGGCCCCGGAGGGCACTTCCCAAAAGCCGAGAGGCAGGAATTGAGTGCCCCGTGAGTTGTAGCCGAAAAGCCTGGACGTGATCTTGTGCACTCCCGGAATCGACGAGGCAAATCCCAACTGGAGCGTGACGGTGAGTTGCGTTCCCGAGCCAGTCATCGATGTGCCGGTGGAATAGACCGTGCAGAAGCCATCGGTCCGGCTGGAGCCTGGTGTGCTCAGGTAGAGCGGCGTGCCGCCGTTCATGGTGACGTAGTTCAAGGAGGGGACGGCGCGGATGGTGCATGGGCTTCCCGGAAGGTCGATCACCACGTCCACGCCGTTGATATTGGCGTACCCAGTGGTGTCGATGTAGCGAAACGTCAACTGTGCGGTGGCGCCGCTGCCGTGGTTTGGCGACATATCCCAAATAGTGAGGCCGACGGAACCATCCTGAATAATTGGGGTGGATTGGCGGCCCACGGCAATGTAGCCTGTACGTTGCTGCGAGGACGGCGTAGCGCCCACCTGGAAGCTGACCGTGCCGTTGCCCGAACCGGTGGTGGCGGACGTGAACGCGATCCAATTCGGCGCCGAGGCGCTCCACGCGCAGTTCCCGGGGGCCGAAATCGTAATCTGCCCGCTACCGCCGGCGCTGCCGAACCTGGTTGACGAATACTGCACGCTGGCGCAGGGCGCGTCGTAGGCCACGCTGACGTCCAAGCCCGCGGGGGTGGCGCTGTTGACGGTGAGCGTGAGGGGCGAATACGGGTCCGACCAGGAGTGTCCGGCGGTGAGCGCGGCGTTGTGAAAGTCGTTGGGCGTGGACGACGGATTGAAGTCCAACAGAAAACTCCCCTGATTGCCGACGGTGGGATCTTCGTAATGAATCAGCGCGCCGTTGAAGACGTTGGCATTGGGCATGCCCTGTAGGCCCCTGTCGGTATCACCGATTGGTTGCCGGTATTCCAGCCAAAGCCACGAAAACAGCGTTGCCTCGCGCAATACACGGAGCGCGCGCATCCCGCCGGCTTCGTAGGGCGAGAGAAAGAATGTCCCAGGAGCTTGCACATTCTGGTAATCGCCGGGTTGGAGCCAGTTCAGCACCAGGCTCTTGTGCGGAGCGGCGTATTGGCCGGAGATGCCGTAGCCGTTGTAGGGATAGCCCATGAGGGAAAACAGATCGCCATACTCCACAAGAGTGCCCGGTTGGTTCAGGGCACCCATCGGACCCAGCGTTGCGGTGTTGTAGTCCAGCGTGCGAGCGTGCTCCAGGCCCATGGCGTGGCCGAACTCGTGAGCCAGGAGCGGAACGTTCACGCCTGTATTGGGGGTGTGCGGAAACCAGCCCACCGAAGCCTGCAGATTGCCTTTGGAGGGAGAAGCGACGTTCCGGCAACCCAATGTATCCATGCCGGAGTAGGAGGGGCAACTGGCGACCGGGAACATCAAGGCCACGCGTGTGAATTGCGAGAAATCGACCGTGGAATCTGCCGCATTGATTGCCGCCGCGAGAATCTGGTCGCTCTGGTCGCAGGAGAAATCCTGGCCCAAGGGAAAGGGACCGAAAACCTGGTTCGTGACCCAGGTCTGGCCGTAGGACATTTCCAGCCAGTAGCCGTTCAGCGAATCGGTGGCGTGAGTGTAGGGGCCGCTGCCGAACGCCTGCTGCAGGGATGAGGCCGTGATGGCGGCGGGCAAAGTTCTAGAGGGCGTGGTCAACATCAGTACGGCGATATTCTGCGGGCCCGTGGTGGTGCATTGCGCGGCCGCGGCGGGCGTGGGAATTTGTGCGAGCGAGGCGGCCGCGATGCGGCGCGCTGTCGCGATTCCGGAGAGGCGCACGGTGCGGCCCGAAGTGCGCTCGCCATCGTCGGCGAAGTAGACCTCGTAGCGGCGCTCCGCGGCTCGCAGATACCAGTGCGTGCGGCTGACGTTGTGTTCGAAATCGTCGGCGATGTCGGCTTCGAGCGTGCCTTCCCAGGTTGCCGTGGTCTCGATTTCGGGCGCTGAGAGTGCGGGGGAAAGCGCGGATCGCAGGGCGGCGGCGGGGTCTGCGGCGATCAATTCGTCGAGCAATTGGGTGCGCCGGCGAAGCAGGTCGGGGAGCTGGCTGCGGGTTGCCGGGGTGGAGGCGGCGCGAGTCACTTCGGCGTTGATGGCGGCCATGCGTGCGGCGAGGCTTTCATCCGGCGCGGGCTGCTGACCGCCCAGACGGGGGATCAGGCAAAGCGACAGAGCAAGTGTTGAATAGAACTTCGCCGGAGCACTCATTGTGGCTAGATGTTAGCTCCGTGTGCGACTTAGAACAAGTAACACCGGCGGAAGCGCTGCGTGCGGAATGGAAGCACCTTGTCCCAAATTCGGACATAGGGGACATGCCAAGCCTTTGCAAGCATAGGCCGGACGGACGGCATCCGGCGTGCCCTAATTCGTTACCATGTGGATGACCGATGCAAACTGAAGCCCAGCT
>JBDTPR010000109.1:0-13234 GCA_039932635.1 Candidatus Solibacter sp. | reverse complement strand
CGCCATGGTGCACGATCAGCATGACGGGTCCGGGAGCGAGTTCGAAGGGGAGCTGCGCGTTGATCTGCTTGGGGCTGACAAAGAGGAGCGGGGCATCGATTCGGCCAATGCTGACGGAGGCGCCGGCAAGAGCGGCGGGGAGGGGTGTGCTGGTTGCCTGGGCTTCTATTAAGGAGAGGTTGGCGCCGTAGATCGAAATCAGTGCGCCCGGGGCCAGTGTGGGGAGGCCGCGGAAGGCGTTGCCGACACCGGAGACGGTGGGCGCGGCTGCGGCCGGAGGCGGCGGGGCCGCGGCCACCACGAAGGAGGCGGGGCCGGAAACCAGTCCGCCGGGATTGGTCACGGTGATGGGGATGGGACCGGCGGTGAGATTGGCCGGTACCGCGGCGGTGAGGCGCGAGGCGCTGATATAAGTGGTGGCGAGCGCCGCGGCATTCCAGAGGACTACCGAGGCAGGTGTGAAGAGCGCACCGTTGACGGTGAGCGTGAAGGCGGCGGCTCCCTCGGCCACCGAGGTGGGGCTGAGAGTGGCGACCGAGGGAATGGCGGCAAACAGGCCGAAGGTTGCCGCGGTGGTGACGAGTCCGCTGGGATTGGTGACGGTGATGGGGATGGGACCGGCGGTGGATAGCAAGTCGGGGGTGGGGGCGAGCTTCAGGTGGTTGGTGTCTATAAAGGTGGTGGTGACCGCAGTGCCGTTCCAGCGAGCCACGCAATTGATTGAAAAGTTCGCGCCCGTCACCACGACCTCGAGACCCTCGCTGCCCGCCGGAGCGTTCGACGGGGTGAGCGAGAGTATGGCGGGCCGCGGTGGATCGAGCGCGAAGGTCAGGGCATTGGAGACGGCGCCGCCGGGATTGACCACGGTGATGGCGGCGTTGATTACGGCGCGAAGGGTGAGCAGATCTGACGGAACGAACCCAATTACCTGGGTCGCGCTGAGGTAACTGGTGGGCAGGGCGGCGTCGTTCCACATGGTCAAAGAGCCTGGAACGAAACCACTTCCGGTGATGGTGAGGGTGAAGGCGGCGGCGCCCGTGGTCACTGATGGCGGGTTCAATGACGTGAGCACGGCAGCGTTCGGGTACACGGTGAAGGTGACTACCTGTTTAGACGCCGTGCCGTATTGGTTGACGAGTTGGATGGAGACCTGCCCGGGACGGGCAAGCAGGCTGGCGGGAACGGCGGCGGTGATCGTGGTTTCGGTGGGATGGGACGTGGGCACGGAGACTCCCGCCCAGTGGACGTTGCATTCCTCCGGGCAACCGGCGCCGGTGACCGTCAGGGTGAACGGGCCCGACAAGGCGAAGGCGCTGACGGGGCTGATGACGGAGATGGTGGGCGTCGGGATGGCGATGATGGTGAAGACGAAGGGCAGGGAGCGTCCGACGCCCGCGGAATCGACGACCTGCACGGTGGCGGGACCCGCGATGAGCAGGGCGGAGGCCGGGACGACGGCGGAGAGGACGGCCGAGGAATGGTAGGTGGTGGTGAGCGTCGTGCCGTTGAAGGCGACCACGCTGTTGCGGGTGAAGCCGGCGCCGGTGACGGTTATCGTGGTGGCCGGTCCGGTGCCCGGCGTGGAGCGAGGTTCGAGGGCGAAGAGCACTGGCGACACGGTAAAAAACGCGGCGGCGGATGCGGCGACTCCCGGATGCGTCACGGTGATGGGATAGGTGCCGGCGAGGGCGCGCAGTTCGGGGGGAACGGCGCCCAGGAGTTGGGTGGCGCCGAGATAAGTGGTGTCGAGCGCGACGCCGCCGAGGTTGACCACAGATGACGGAACGAACCCATTTCCGTTGACCGTGAGGCTGAAGAAAACGCCCCCGGCGTCCACCGGATTGGGCGAAAGCGAGGCGATGGTGGGAATGCCAAGAACGTCGAAGGGCACGACGACGGAGTAGATATCGTTTGCAGGTTCAGCAACCTGGATCCTGGCGGAGGCGGATATGGCCAACAGGTTGGCGGGGATTACGACGGTAAGCTTGCCGGAATTTACCAGTGCCGGTGTGAGGGTTGCGGGATTGGGTGGCGCATCCCACAGGACGAGGCTATTGGCGGTGAAGCCGATGCCGTTGAGGGTCAAAGTGATTGCGGGACTGCCGGCGAGCACCGAAGATGGGGCGACCGAGCTGAGCACCGGAGAGATGTGGAGGGGCTGGGCGTTGGACACGCCGGCGGGCGTAGCCACGGTGATGGCGGGGTGTCCGGAGAGGGTGCGCAGTGCGGGCGTGATGGCGGCTTTCAACTCCGTATTGCTGACGTAGGTGGTGTCTAGCGGGGTGGCGCCGAGCCTGGCGACAGCTGACGGAACGAAGCCAATTCCGCGGATGGTGAGGAGGAAATAGGGACCTCCGGCGTCAATCGGATCCGGCGAAATCCCGCTGATCGCGGGTGCCGCGGCCCAGATCCCCGTGGCCAGGAGACAGGACAGCGATATGACACGCAGAGTCATCTTGATGTAAGACTTCGGACGCAGTTCGGCCCTCACCGACGTAGTGCGCACGCAGCGCGTTATTCTCAAAAATCTTTGCTATATTTGGCGGGATATGAGCCGAACGCTGATTGCCCGATTTTCCGCCGCCGCGGTGCTGACCGCCGGCTCTTGGATCGCCTTCACGCAGACCGCGCCGCCGAAACTGACGTTGAAGACGGTCAAGGAGAACCTGTATGTGATCGAGGGTGACGGCGGCAACGTCGCGGTATATGTCACCAGCGACGGCGTGATTCTGGTGGACGATAAATTCGACCAGGACCATGACGCGATTGTGGCTCATGTAAAGAGCCTGACCAATCTGCCGGTGAAGTACGTGATGAGCACGCACTATCACGCCGATCACAGCGGAGGGAATGCCAAATTCCTGCCGACGGCGGAAGTGATCTCGACGGCGAATGCGCGCGCCAACATCGTGAATAAGGTGCAAACCAACGCGCCGGACGGAGTGATGCCGGCGCGGGTCACGTTTACCGACGAGAGTTCGGTATTCCTGGGAGGCAAAGAGGCGCGGGCAAGGCATCTGGGGCGCGGGCATACGAATGGCGACGCGTTTGTCTACTTTCCGGCGCTGCGGACCATCCACACGGGCGACATGATGGCGGGCAGCACGCCGCTGATCGATTACCCGGGCGGAGGCAGCGTGGTGGAGTGGGTAAAGACCCTGGACGCGGCGTTGAAGATGGACTTCGACACGGTAATTCCCGGACACGGCGCGGTGACGGATAAGGCGGGGCTGCTGGCGTATCGGAACAATGTGGATAAGTTGCGCGCGCGAGCCCAAGCGATTGTGCGGGAGGGCAAGTCTAAGGAAGAGCTTGCCAAAGTCATGCAGACCGAGTTCGGGTGGCAGCCCAATGGACTCCAGATGCAATGGAGTGTTCCGGGTATGATGACGGAACTTAAATAATGCAGGTCAGTTAGCCAGTGCCTGGCGCGCGGCGCGGCGGCGGCGCCGCTCAGGAAACCGCTGCGAATCAGAGAAGAACTAAATCCACAAACAGGTCGGATGCATCCCCACTTTGAAGAGATTGGTGGGCACAGAGTCTCCGCTGCCGTAAACGGCGGGAGGAGCCATCATGTGCAAACTACAAGGGAGAGAAGATGAAATTCCGAAACCTGATTATTGTGTCGGCCATGTCGATGTTTGCAACGATGGCTTTCGCTCAAAACTTTTCGGCAACTACACGTATATGCAGTTCAACCCCACGATCAACGGCTTGAACAGCCGCGCTCTGAACGGCGGTGGCGGCGGGGCGCAGTGGAACATCAAGCCGATGTTTGGCATCAAGGCTGAGCTCCAGGGCTATAGAGCACGGAGACGACGCTGAATGTCACGTCGCCGATTCCGGTGAATAACGGTCTCATCCGGTGGGGACCTATAAGAGCAATGCGACGATGGTAACTTACCTTTTCGGGCCGGTAATCCAACTGCCCGGACATCGGATCCGGGTGTTTGGCGAGCTCCTGTTCGGCGGCATGCAGACCGAATTGTACGCGCAGTTGAACAACGCGGTGATCGCTAATGGCGGAAAGATCGACAAGAGCGAGACACAACATCCGTTTACCATGGCGTTCGGTGGGGGGTGGACGTCAATGTTAACAAGCACGTGGCCATCCGGCTGGCGCAAATGGACTGGGTGCGGAGGCGGTATACCAATCCCTGGACCAGCACGAACAATCAGAATAGCTTCCGGTATCTGGCGGGAATCGTGTTCAAGTTCGGCGAGCTGTAGGTTGAGTTGGAGTTAGTGTACGGCCCTTAGCGTAGTGTGGCTTTCTGCGTAACTATGATTTCACCGCAGAGACGCAGAGTGCGCAGAGGAAAACGCAGAGAAAACCAGCGCTATTTGTTGTTCTGCGAATGTGTCTGCGACCTCGGCGTCATCGGGGTCAATCGTACGATCCACAAGATTTGTTTTGGGCCTTCGATTAGTTACCGCGGACGAACTCCTGCTCGGTTGCCTGCAGACCATTTCGCTTTACGGCATCGCCCAGCTTGGCCCCTGGACCTTCGATCTGGAGGCGCTGGGCGTCGATTGGCTGGAGCGCCCGGCGCGTGGTGCGCGGGTCGATTATTCGCAGGCAGTGGTGGACCTTTTCGATCGGGCGGCTCGGATCTCGGCTGCGTCGGCGGCCGGGGGAGCGATCCAGGTGGACCATCTGCTTGCCGCTTTCGCCGGGGAGGCGGGCGGGCTGATGGGGGAACTCAAGCGCACCCACGGGATCACGGGCGCCGCGTGGCGCGCCGCCGTGGCGCAACTCTGGCCTGGTGTGCCGGTTGCCTTTGCGCCGGTGGCGGCGGAGGGGGGCGTGGCGGCGTCCGATTACCTGACGCCTGAAGAGGCCGCTGCCGCGCTCAATATTCATGTGCAGACCCTGCGTGCTTATGTACGCAGCGGCAAGTTGCCCGCGCTTCGCCTGGCGGGCGAACGCGCCATTCGCATTCGCCGGCAGGATCTGGAAACTGTGTTGGAACCGCTCGTCCCCCAGGGATGACGCATTCGAAGAGGAGGGTTAAGTTATGGCACTCTACGTAGTTACTCGCGAGTTACCCGGCATCACGCCCGAGGCTCTCATGTCCGCAGGGATGAGGGCTAAGACTTGTTGTTCGGAAATGACGGAAGAAGGTAAGGCTGTGAGATGGGTGCGCAGCTTTTTCCTGCCGGAGACGGCGCAGACGCATTGTTATTTTGAAGCGCCGAGCGCCGGCGCGGTGGAGGAAATCAATCAGCGCGCCCGCATTCCGTTCGTCAAGATTACGGAAGTGGTGGAGATGACTCCCGACGCGATTTGAGGGGAAGATTCCGGCCTTCGGCCGGTGTACCGACTGAAGTCGGTACGCAGGCTGAAGCCTGGCCCCACAAAGGCGCCGTAAGTCTGCGAGCTTGGGGAAGAAAAAGAGCTTGAGCTACTTTGCCAGGAGTTCGTCTAAGTAACTCTTTAGCAGTTCGTACTGGGGCACTGGGGCGAGCATCTGGGTCTTGCCCTTGTAGGTGACGACCATGGTGGGCGTCATAGTCAGGCGCACCTGTTGTCCGGCGGCCACATCGGCACTGACGGTATCGTCGAGGTGGGCGTCGTTGGCGACCAGGTTGCGGACTTTGTCCATTACGGCCGGGGGGAGCACTTGCGCCACTTGCGTGCCGATATCGCCAGTGAGCGCCCAGGAGTTCTGGGTGCGGAAGAGTTGGTGCACGACGGCGTCGTAGTGGCCCAGGGTACCGGCGGCATTGGCATAGCGCGCGGCGAGCTTGGCGTACTGGTGCATGTTGAGCGGGAAATCGCGATGGATGAAGCGGACTTTGCCGGTTTTCACGTAGTCGCGGACGAACTCGGGCACCACTCCCATGAAAACGGTAGCGCAGTGGGGGCACTCGTAATCGGTATAGAGTTCGACGGTGATGGGCGCCATCTCGCTGCCTTGCGCTTTGTAATTGAAGGGCGCGGCGACGGGGGCGGGCACTGGCGCGGGCGCCGGGGCGGCGGCCACGGGCGAAGCGGGTGCGGCCGGTTCCGGCGTTGGGACGGGAATTGCCGCCGGTGCGGGGGCCGGCAGCGGTTCCGCGCTGACGGGACCGTTCGAGGGTTTGGCGCAGCCCGCTCCGGCACAGGCGGCGGGCGCCGCCAGGAAGAGTGCCACTCCGGCGACCGAGGCGGCCACTGCCGCCCACACCGCTCCCAGAAAGCGGCGATGCCGCGCCTTTTGCATGTGATGGAAGCGGTTCAGGCCTTGCGCGGCATCAGGCTTCCAATTCTTCGATGGGTCCAGCGATGCCATACGTTCCTCCACCCATTCCCCGGTGCGGGGATCCTGCATTTCATTGTTCTCCATAACGCTCGATGTACTCCTTTCGGAAGGCCTGTTGGGCGCGCGCCAGCAGCGTGCCCACGGATGACGGGTTCAATTCCAGCGCCGCGGCGACTTCGGCATAGCTGAGTCCGCTGCCGCGAAGCAGCAGCAGTTCGGCCTGACGCGAGTCCAGCGCGGCGAGCACGGCGCGTACCTGTTCCTGTTGCTGCGCCGCGGCGTGGGCCTGTTCGGGATTGAGCCCACCGTCTGTGGCGTCGGCCAGTTGTTCGTGCCGCTGTACGCGTCCGCGGCTGCGCAGTTCGTTCAGACCGGTGCGCACCGCGGTGCGGTAGAGCCAGCCTCCGGCCTGCTCGCCGTGGGCGGCCGGGGTGCGCCAGAGTTTCCAGAGGACTTCCACGGCGAGTTCCTCGCTGCGCGCGGGGTCGCGGATGACGCGGGCGATGACGCGGGCCAGGCGGGCGTAGTGCTCGCGGAAGGCGGCTTCGAAGTCGAACGGGCGCGGGGATGCTTCCATGATGTCAATGGGGTTGCTGCGTGCGTTCACGATACCTTAACACCGGTGGGCGGCGGTTTGTGACAGGCTGCTCGCGAAATTCGTATTTTGGCATCCACTCTTTCGGGCCATTGCGCGTCACCCTCTCAGAATATGTGTAAATGGCTTGTCCTTCTGGCGGCGGCCGGCGCCATGCACGCCGCCATCATTAAAGGGAGCGTAGTAGAGAATCAGACCGGGAAGGCTCTCGCCCGGACCCTGGTTACGATACAGCCCCTGCCCGGCACGCAGGGTCCAAGCGGCAGCGTGCGGACCAACACATACGGTATGTTCGAGTTTATCGAACTGCCGGCGGGCGGCTATGTGGTGCACGCGGCGCGGCGCGGTTTCATGCCGGCGCAGTACGGCCAGAAGAACTGGCGAGCGGCTGGGCAGCCGATCATTGTCGATAAGGAACAAGCGGTGTTCCTCAATGTGCGGCTGAATCGCTTCTCGTCGATCAGCGGGATGGTGGTGGACGAGAACGATGTCGGGCTGCCGCAGCACGAAGTGATCGCGATGAGCAATGTGCGGCCGCCTCGGATGCTGCAGAAGGCGCAGGCCGACGATCGCGGCGTGTATCGCATTTCGGGGCTCGATCCCGGGACGTACCTGGTGCGCACGCTGGGGCGGCCGTTCGAGGATGGCGGGTATCTGCCGACGTTTTATCGCGAGACGGCGAGAGTGGAAGAGGCGGGCACCGTGGACGCTGTGCTGGATTCGGAGACCACCAATATTAAGGTGCGGCCGCTGCCGGGGAAGTTGTTCACGATTGGCGGGCGCGTGTATCCTGCGCGGGACGCGATTGCGACGGTGACGCTGGTTTCGGATTCCGGGCGCGAGACACTCACCACGGGGGAAGCGTTTCAATTCCATTCGAAAGCGCCGGGGCCGTATGAAATTCTGGTGGAATCCCCGGCCACGAGGTACACGCCGCCGCTGGGGGCGTACGTGGCGATGTCGCTGGAGCAACGCGACATCACCGATATGCGGATCAACCTGCTGCCGATGGCCGGCGTCAGTTTCGGTTTCAAGAATACGCAGGGAGGGAGAATCACGGACCTGAGCGGCATCAAGATACAATACCGGCGCGTCGATCTGGCGGGCGAGGGTCCGGTCGAAACGCTGAAGGTCACGAACGGGTCCGCGGGGTTGCTACCGGGCCGCTGGCAGGTCATGCTCGTGCCGTCGCCCGCGTACGTGGCCACGGATTTCCAAGGTCCGCGGGGCGAGCGTCCCGAGAGAGGCCGTGCCGATGGGTGGAACGAGATCACGGTGACCGGTCCGACGCTGGTCGCGTTTGTGCTCTCGAGCAAGCCGGGGAGCATCACCGGCTCGGTGACGATGGGTGCGAACGATTCCGCACCCGGCGTTCCTGTGTATCTGGAGGCGTATGACGAGGTCAATCGGAAACGCGTGGTGGACCTGCGTACGATGCGCACCGACCTGCGCGGGAAGTATAGCTTCGACGGACTCGCGCCGGGGACTTATCGGGTGGTGGCCACGTTTGAGTATCAGGCGCCGTTGACGTCGGACATCGACGCGATGCGCCCCAAGGTGATTACGGTGGAGGAAGGGCGGGAACTGCAGTTGGACTTGGAACTGTGGTCGATTCGGTAGGGTTGGCGACACATCACGCCGATGCGGGACGAGGGCCGAGGGCAATTAGGAACCAAGGGCAATTAGGAACCGCTCCCTCACGGTCGCGGCTCTGATTGGGGCTCGCGGCTCTGATTGGGGCTCGCGGCTCTGATTGGGGCTCGCCCAAGGGGGTACTAGTAAGTTCTGGGGACATGGGCTCCCAATAGTTGAGTACAATCAACAGAACTATGAGGGCCTTCATTTTGGGTATGGCGGGCTTTACGGCCGCGATTGCATTCGGGCAGACTCCTACGTCCTACGACAATTGTCCGGCGGCGGTGCAGGATCTGACGCAGAGCCTGGCGACGGCGCACACGCTGACGGGTGCGCAGATTGCGGTGGCGTCGAACGGGATTCTGACTTGCGCCGGCGCGTATGGGTATGCCGATTCGGCGACCAATCGCCCCATGACGACGACCACGCTGATGCGTATCGGCAGCGTGTCAAAGACGATCACCGGCATGGCCATCGCCAAACTTTACGACGACGGCAAGCTCGATTTGAACGATAAGGCCGTTGACTATTTCAAAGATCTTCAGCCCGCTACGTTTGCCGATCCGCGTTGGCGGAATGTGACGATTTTGCAGATGGCGCAGCATTCGATGGGGTGGGATCGCGACATCGGCGGCGAACCGATTCAGCAGACGGTGGCGATTGCGAAGGCGCTGGGAATCCGCGGGCCCGCCACTTCGACGGACGTGGTGCGGTGGATGTTCCAGCAGAAACTACATTTCGATCCGGGGACCAAGGCGGAGTATACGGGCATTGAGTATTCGATTCTGGCGTTGATTGTGGAGCGCGTGGCGGGGATGCCGTTCGAACAGTACGTGCAGCAGGCGATTCTGGCGCCGGCGGGGATCCGCACGTCGATGCGCGTGGGCCGTACGCTGCAGGAAGGGCGCGCGTTCCCGGCCGACGCGGCGTACTTCGAGGCGGCGTACTTCAACACGCTGGCGCCGAGCGCGAGCGTCTTCCCGTGGATTACGGGCACGGTGCCGCATCCTTACGGCGAGTGGTACAACGAGGCGCTGGAGGGCTCGGGCGGCTGGACGGCGAATGCGCCGGCTCTGCTTCGCTACGTGAATAAGATGTTCGGCAGGCCGAATATTCCGTCGCTGTTCAAGGCGTCCACGATCCAGGCGATTCTGGCGAGGCCTTCGTACGAGCCCGCCAATGCGACGTTTTACTACGGTATTGGCTGGCAGGTGCAACAGGTGGCGAACGGCGGCTACAACTTTCTGTTTTCGGGCGGGCTGCGCGGCACCACTTCGCATGTGAAATACCTGTCGAATGGCAATTCGTACGCGTTCATTACGAACTACTCGTCGGAGAACGACCCCGGGGCGCTGGACGATATCGCCAGTCAGTTGAATTTGAAGGTGGGGCCGCTGGGCATCGCGGGCAGCAACATGTTCAATACTGCGAAGTATACGGATACGACGACTCCGCTGCCTACGATACGGGCGCAGAAGGGCGTGTTGCAGGGCGCGTCGTTTGAGCCGGGCGTGACGGTGGGCTCGTGGTTCTCGATCATCGGCTGGAATCTGGGGACGACGACAAGATTGTGGGGGGGCGCGGACTTCAATCAGGGCAATAAGCTGCCCACCAATCTGGACGGGGTCGAAGTGAAGATCAACGGGCAACCGGCGGCGGTGTACTACATCAGTCCGACGCAGATCAATGCGCAGGTGCCGAATCTGACGGGGACGGGGACGGCGACGCTGCAGGTGTTCCGCAACGGCGTGGCGAGCCATCCGGAGCCGATCGAGATTCGCGCCAGCTCGCCGGAATTTTTCCGCTACCAGGTGGGGGCGAAGAGCTACGTGGCGGCGCTGCATCTGGATGGGAGCGTGGTGGCGGATCCGGTCGCGGTGCCGGGGTATAAGGCGGCGGCGGTGGGCGAGACGATTCAGATATTCGGCACGGGTTTCGCACCGAGCAATGCGGGTGTGATTGCCGATGCGACGGTGCCGGTGGCGAATACGGTGGTCAAGGTGGGGACAGCGACGGCGACGGTGACCTTCAGCGGGTTGACGGCGACCGGTTTGTTCCAGGTGAACGCGGTGGTGCCTTCGCTGCCGAAGGGTGATTACGCCGTAACGGTCAGCGTGGGTGCGGCATCCAGCCTGGTGTCGGGACTGTTGACGATTCAGTAGGCCGGCGCTGTTTTTGTAGACCCGCGCGAGGGGCTCGCGCCAAGATACCTGCACTGGGCGGCGCGGTGGATAGCGTGGGTCATTTGAAGGAATGCTTCGCGGCGCTGGGTCGCGAGGTGAGCTATGTGATCGTGAAGAATTTCGGCGTGGCGGGGAAGTTCGACGTCTACGACAATTCGAATGTGCGGCAGGAACTGCTGGCGAGCGGGGCGCGCGAGATTGATTTCCCGGTGCTGGATGGGTCGGTGTACCAGTCGGTGGACCGCGCGAGTGTGTCGTTTGCGGCGTTTGCGGAAGGCCAGGGCGGCAGCTTCGGGTTCACGGAACGCCGCTATTGCCGGACGTGGCTGCGGGAATGCTTCGTGGCGCTGGAAGCGGTTTCGGCGTCACTGCAGTAGAAGAAGTGGGCGAGTTCCGCTCGCCCTCGCTCACTTACGTTCGCGGCTCTGCTTGGGGCTCGCGCATGATGTTCCATCGAAATACAAAACTAACCTCTACCAACTTCTAAAAAGAACACCCTTATTGATGGCAGAATAAGCCGAGCCGGACCACGCGTCAAGGCATATAATCTAAAGCATTCGTTTAGTCCGGCTAAAGTATATGGAACTTGGTCAATTGCGTGTTCTGCTGGCCGTTGTGGACGCCGCGGGCGTCACCCGGGCGGCTGAAACCGTTGGCCTCACGCCCGGCGCGATCAGCCAGCAACTGCGCTCCATGAGCGTGGAATTGGGAGTGGAACTCTTCGTGCGTTCGGGCCGGGGAATTGCGCCCACGGCGGCGGCGCTGCGCCTGGCCGAGCACGCGCGAGCCATCCTGCACCAGGTGGGGCGGATGGAGCACG
This sequence comes from Candidatus Solibacter sp., assembly GCA_039932635.1. Lineage (GTDB taxonomy): Bacteria > Acidobacteriota > Terriglobia > Bryobacterales > Bryobacteraceae > Solibacter. The sequence goes on along the minus strand of JBDTPR010000109.1, from coordinate 1,756 downwards.
AGTTCACGCGTGACGAGGCCGCCGACAACCGTCCGTTCCACTTCGCTACCGGAGCTACGGCGCTGATCTATCGACTGGGCAGACCGCTGCGGATGCTGCGTCAGCGCTTCCCGCAGAACGAAATTCTGGTGACGGTGGCGGCCACCGAGGAGATTGTCGCGGGCTTGCTCTCGCGGCGCTTCGACCTGGGCCTGCTTTCGATGCCCGTGCCGGAAGATAAGTTGACGGTGCTGCCGCTCTTCGAAGAGGAACTGCTGGGCTTGCGGCCGGCTCCGGCGCGCGGGGGGCCCAAGTCAAAGATCGCGCGGCTGCAGCCGTCGGAACTTGAGGGCGTTCCGTTTTTGCTCTATCCGGGGCGCAGCAATATGCGGCTGTGCATCAACAAATGTTTCCAGCAGTTGGGCATCAATCCCCGGGTGATTATGGAGGCCGACGACACGGAGGCTATCAAGCGGCTGGTGGAATCGGGCTTCGGGTACTCGATTTTGCCGGAGTTTTCTGTGCGAGGGCAGAGCCGCTTCCTGGAACTCTTCCGAGTGGCCGGCCACCGGCTGGCGCGGCGGCAGGCGCTGGCGATGGCGCGGACGGAGTATCCGCGGCCGCTGACGCAGCGAATCGCGGGGGTGATTCAGGGAGCGCTGGTCGCCAAATGATGGTTTTTCCGCCATCGATTTCTACGGCATTTCGTGGGGTTTTAAGACATGTAAGTCTGATACTATCTGGGCATGTCAGAGCATGGCATTTTCTCGTTGACCGGCCAAGTGGCGGTAGTAATCGGTGGAGGCGGAGTCCTCGCGGGTGCGATGGCGACGGGGTTGGCGCGGGCCGGGGCGGACATTGCCATCCTGGATTTAAGTAACGATGCGGCCGAGGCGCGGGCCAAAGAGATCACTGGTCTGGGAAGGCGGGCGATCGGTTTGCCGTGCGACGCCACCGACAAATCCAGCCTGGAAAACTGCCTGCAGGCTGTGGTGGAACAATACGGGCATGTCGATATCCTGGTCAACGCGGCCGGGGTAAATTCCGGCACGCCGTTCTTCGATATTACGGAGGCCGAATGGCAACGCATTCTGGATATCGACCTGACCAGCGTATTCCTGGCGTGCCAGGTGTTCGGTAAGGCGATGGTGGATGCGGGGCACGGCGGGTCGATTATCAATATTTCGTCGGCTTCATCGGGTCCGCCGTTATCCAAGGTGTTCACGTATGCGGTGGCCAAAGCGGGCGTGAATCAGATTACGCAGTTCCTGGCGCGGGAACTGGCGCCGCACAATGTCCGCGTAAATGCGATTTTGCCGGGCTTCTTCCCGGCGGAGCAGAACCGCAAACTGCTGACGGAAGATCGGGTGGCCAGCATTCTGGGGCATACGCCGATGCATCGTTTCGGCGAGAGCTGCGAGCTGGTGGGCGCCGCGGTGTACCTGGCGTCGCAGGAAGCGTCGTCGTTTGTGACCGGGTCGATTTTGAAGGTGGATGGCGGGTTCACGGCGATGACGATTTAGGGAACGGCAATAAGCTCGCCGATGCGCAGTTGAAAACCCAGAGCATAGGCACGACGGTGTCGTGGTCGTGGGGCGAAAGACAGGCGGGCTGCCATCCCGCCGCAGGCTGCCAGCCTGCCCCACACGTCCGTCGACGCAGGATCAACGGTGTACGGGGTGTTTCCGGAGACAAGATAACAAGAAGGGCGGGCTTGCGATTTACGCTTGCCCGCCCTTCATTTTGACCGGAGTTTTCTAGATGGTGTGAGGCCTAC